>CAISJH010000259.1 GCA_903885585.1 uncultured beta proteobacterium | reverse complement strand
GCGATGGTGCCCAGCGGGTCGTCATCGGCCATGTCGTAGGGGTAGTCGGTGCCCAGGATGACGTGGTCAGCGCCGAAGCGGTCGATGAGCCGGCGCACCATCAGCGGGTCGTGCGTGATGGTGTCGAAGTAGAACTTTTCCAGGTACGACGACGGCTTGCGCTTGATCACAGTACGCGTGTCCGGGCGGGCGCGCCAGGCGTGGTCCATGCGCGCCCAGTAGTGGGCGATGAAGCCGCCCCCGTGTGCCACCAGCACCTTGAGCTTGGGATAGCGGGCCATCACACCGTCAAAGATCAGGTGCGACACCGCCACGGTGGATTCCAGCGGGTTGCCGATGACGTTGTTGAAGTAGTGGTTGCGCAGGCGCTCGCCGTCGGAGTAGCCCAGCGGGTGCATGAAGATCAGCACGCCCAGTTCTTCGCAGCGCGCGAAGAACTTGTCCAGCCCCAACGAGGGGTCGGTCAGGTTCTTGCCATTGACGTTGGTGCAGATCTCCACCCCGCGCAGACCGAGGTTCTTGACCGCGTGGTCCAGCTCACGCACCGCCAGTTCGGCGTTCTGCAGCGGCACCGAGCCCAGGCCGACGAAGCGGTCCGGATGACCAGCCACCACCTCGGCAATGCCTTCGTTGACCTCGCGGGCCAGTTCGGCACCAAGGCCGGCCTCGGTGAAATAGAAGAAGTGATAGGGCGCCGGCGACACCGCCTGCATGTCCACACCCATGCGGTCCATGTCGCGCAGCCGTTCCGTCACACCCGCCAGCTTGGGCGCGCGAGTGGCCATCTGCTTGACGTTGGTCTCGTTGGTCAAGGCATTGGCATAGATGACGGTGGCGTCATATTGCGCAGCGTTCAGGTGCGCGGTCTTGGCATTGACCTTGGGGTTGAGGTAGTGGCAATGCAGGTCCACCACCAGGCTCTTGCCGCGGCTGTTCCTGACGATGGGCCGCGCGCTGGCGGCCGGGCCGGCCTTGGTGGCCAGGGCGCTGAAGGGGCGGTGCTGGTGCGCCGGGTCCGTGCAGTGGGGCAGGCAGGTGTAGAACACGCGGGTCTCCTGAGGTGAAAGCGGGCTTGTAGCGGACTTGCAAGGCGAACTTGAGCCCGCGATTGTTTATCCTATGATAAGCCGCAAGGCAGGTGGCATGTGACGCGTCCCGGAATGCTGGGTGGTCACGTGCGCCGGTTTCATCGGCAGTGGGGCACTGAGGAGAGCAGCATGCGGATCGGTTTGGCTGGAGCGGGCAAGATGGGCAGCGCCATGGCAAGGCGCCTGATGTCCAGTGGCCAGCAGGTGACGGTGTGGAACCGCACCGCTGCGCGCGCCCAGGTCCTGATCGACGAAGGCGCCGCCTGGGCTTCGACGCCTGCAGAACTGGCCGCGTCGTGTGACATCGTGCTCACGATGCTCATCGACGACGCCGCACTTGACGAGGTGTACCTGGGCGCCGATGGGTTGCTGTCAGTGCCGGTGGCAGGGCGCCTGTTCATCGACATGAGCACGGTGGCCCCAGCCCAGCCGCAGAAGATCGGCGCCAAGGTGCAGGCTGCTGGGGCCCGCTTCCTGGAGTGCCCTGTGGGTGGCAGCGTGGGGCCGGCGCGCGAGGGTCGCTTACTGGGCTTTGTGGGGGGCGACGCGGGCGATCTCGCTTCGGCTCGCCCGGTGCTTGAACTCCTCTGCCGGCGCATCGAGCACCTGGGGCCCCTGGGTGCCGGGGCGACCATGAAGCTCGCGATCAACCTGCCGCTGATGGTTTACTGGCAGACGTTTTCAGAGGCGCTGTCCCTGGTGCAGCCGCTAGGGCTGGACCCGGTGCGTGTGGTGGACATCCTGGCCGACACCTCGGGCGGCCCGAACATGCTCAAGGTGCGCGGCGCAGCCATCGCCCAGGCCCTGGCCGGCACGGGCAACGGCGCTGTGAGCGTGGACGTGGCCACGATGCGCAAGGACATGCGCGCGATGCTGGCGCAGGCGGCGGAACTGCATACCCGGCTGCCGTTGACCGAACTCGCGCTGCGCACTTTCGAGCAAGCGGCGGCGCAAGGCCTGGATGCGGCGGATTGCACGCAGTTGCCAGTGTGGTGGTTGAAGGGCGCGGGCAAGGCCTGACCTGAGACGGTGCTGGGCCTGGCCTTAAGGCCTGCTTGTTGGACCCTGTGCGGCCTGACTGGCCGGGCTCGCAGCCGCCACGGCACTGAGCAGATTGCGGATGATCCCCGCCTCGATGTGGCGTGTGATGAAGACCAGGCGCGTGCCCGTGTCAGTGCTGGGCCAGCGGTCCAGCTCCACCGGGTCGTGGAAGATGTGCTGAACACCCTGCACCACCACGGGCTTGCCCTCCACGTTGACGATGCCCTTCACCCGCAGCAGGTCTGGTCCGCGCAGCGTGGCCAGCAACTCCAGCGCGGCACTGAACGCTGGCCAGGCGAAGGGCGTCTCAAAGCGCAGTGACAGTGTGCGGATCGATGCGTCATGCAGGGCGGGGCGCTGTCCCAGGTGGCGCTCGCCAGAGGCGCCATCTCCGGCCAAGGGCTCGCCCAGAAAGCTCAGCGTGGCCTGGCTGGCACGGGCACTGGCCAGACCCAGGCCGGTCAGCTCTGCAGGGTCCACCTCGCCGTGTAGCAGGGTGCTGACCGGTGCCCGTGGGTTGATGGCGCGCACCGCCTGCTCCACGGCTTGGCGCTGGGCCTCGTCCACCAGGTCGGCCTTGGTGATGAAGACGCGGTCGGCCAGCGCAATCTGCTTGGCAGGCTCTTCATGGGCGGCCAGCTGTTGCAGTGCCTGCGCCCCGTCCACCAGCGTCACCAGGCCGTCCAGGCGGAACTGCGCGGCCAGCAGCGTGTCACTGGCCAGCGTCTGCACCACCGGCGCGGGGTCGGCCAGGCCGGTCGTCTCGATGATCAGACGGTCAAAGTCCGGGATCTCCCCTGCATGCCGGCGCGCGAAGAGATCTCGCAGCGTCTCCTGCAGGTCTGTGCGTACCGAGCAGCAGATGCAGCCGTTGGCCAGCAGGGCCACGTTTTCCGAGGCCATGGTGACAAGATCGTGGTCGATGCCGATCTCGCCCACTTCGTTGATCACCACCGCTGCACCGGCCATGGCCGGGTGGCGTACGAGCTTGGACAGCAGCGTGGTCTTGCCGCTGCCCAGAAAGCCGGTGATCAGCGTGACCGGGAGACGGCCTGCCAGGGGGTCTCTAGTGAACACCGTGGTCTGCGGGGTCTGCTGACTCTGGAACAGGCGCTGAAGCTGACCCGCCGTGGATCAGATGTTGAGTTCCAGCACGTACAGCCCGCCCGTGAAGCGGTCTACTGTGTAGACGATGCGCCGCTCGTCGACAAAGACGTCGTTGAGCTGGATGGCGCCGGCCGGTGAGAGCTTCGGCGCGCCGGGCACAAAGTAGGCCACCTCTTCCACCCGGTAAGGGTTGGAGGTGTCGTACACGCGCACCCCGGCGTTGAAGAAGGTGCCGATGATGATGTGATCGGAGCGGAATGAACCCGGCCCGGGCAGGTTCTCGTGCAGGTTGTGCGCACCGAAGCGCCCGCCGCGCTTGGCAAAGGCCTCGACGGGCGGGGCGGGGAAGGTGCCGATGGGCACCGGGTTGGCCTCGTTGCGGGCGTCCAGCACCCATACCAGCTTGGGCCAGTCGGCGCCGTTATCCATCACGCACTCGTCGCTCACGATCCACAGGCCGCGGTCGAACAGGGGCAGCAGCGTGTGCGTGAAGCCGTTGAAAGGCGGCGAGGGGTTCCACGACGACACCACCTTGATGTCCGACGGGTTGGCGATGTCCAGCACGAAGGCGCCGCCGTCGATGTAGCCCACGTAGGCGCGGTCCGGCCGCTCCGGGAAGACGTTGGTGTTGTGGGCGCGAAAGCCCATGTCAAAGGGCTTGGCCAGGCGGGCGGGGGGCGGTGCGGCATCGCCCTCGCGCGTGCCGGGCATCCACCAGCGGCCCTTCTCGAAGGGGCGCGTCGGGTCCGACACGTCCAGGATCCGGTAGCACTGGTCGTCCAGCGGGTTGCGGGGCTGGAAATCCCCGGCGCCGGCCGACATGTGGATGGTGTTGGGCTCCACGAACCACAGCGCGTGCACGCCGCGCGAGTGCGGCCCGGAGCAGTCGAAGTGCGACAGCAGGCGTGGCGTCTCGGGCACGCTGATGTCGAACAGGTCCACGCCGGCCGGCTTCAGGCCCACGGTGCTGGTCTGGTAGGCCACGGCCAGGGTGTCGCCGACGACGTCCAGGGAGTTGGACCGCAGCTTCATGTGGGGCAGGTCGGTCTGCACCACCACCTTGGGATTGCGCGGGTCGGTGACGTCCACCCCCGTGAAATTCTTGGGCGCCGCCTCGTGCGCCAGCCACATGATGCGACGGCCATCGCGCGTGAGCTGCATCGCCATGCCCTCGCCCAAGCCACCGTACCCTTGCAGGGTGTGGTGGGACAGCAGCTTCATGTTCAAGGACAGCGTACGGTCAGCCTGGGCAGCGGGTGAAGGAGCGTTCAACATGCGGGAAACTCTCAATGCTCATTTAGCGCTTGATCATATAGCCTGACATGGTTGGAGCGCACTTATCCTGCCTCAGCACCCCCCTTGTTCACTTGAGGAGCGACCGATGAAATCCGTGTTGACTTCACGCCGCCGTGTGGCTGGCGGTCTGTTTGCTTGTGCCGCCTTGATGGCGGGGCTGGCCCCGGGTCTGGCGACTGCACAGGCCTTTCCAAACAAGCCCGTTCGCCTGGTGGTGACGTATCCGCCCGGCGGCAGTTCCGACCTGATGGCGCGCATCATGGCGGGCAAGCTCTCTGAGCTGTGGGGCCATCAGGTGCTCATCGAGAGCAAGCCCGGTGCCGCAGGCTCCATTGGCATGGAGTTCGCGGCGCGTCAGGCCGCTGATGGCTACACCTTCGTCATCGGCAACCTCGGCCCGGCCGCGGTCAACCCGCTGATCAGCAAGGTGCCGTACAACATGGACAAGGACTTCATCCCCGTGATGCTGACGGCCACTGGCCCGAACATCATGGTGGTGCCCGCCAATTCACCGTACCGCACCCTCGCCGATCTGCTGGCCGACGCCCGGGCCAAGCCGGGAGCCGTCAGCTTCGGCACCAGCGGGCCGGGCAGCATGTCGCACCTGTCCACCGAGTTGCTGATGCGCGAGGCCAAGATCAAGATGGTCAACGTACCCTACAAGGGGGGTGGTCAGGCCGTCAACGATCTGCTGGGTGGCCAGTTGGGCTTCATGATTTCCGACGCCTTGCCGGTGGCGCAGTTCATCAAGACCAACCGCCTGCGTCCGCTGGCCATCACCAGCGGCGCCCGCTCGCCGCTGTTCCCGGACATCCCCACCTTCGCCGAAGGCGGGGTGCAGGGGATCGTGGCCGAGAACTGGTGGGGAGCCTTCCTGCCGGCCGGCACCCCCAAGGCCATCGTGGACAGCTATCTCGCGGCCTTGACCAAGGTGATGGCCGACAAGGAACTCATCGAGAAGTTCGCGGGTCTGGGCGTGGTGGCGCGCTCGGGCAGCCAGGCTGACTTCCGCACCTTCCTGGCTGCGGAGACGGCCAAGTACGCCAAGCTCGTGGCCGACAACAACATCAAGGCGGACTGAGCATGAGCCCGCCTGCAGCCCGCGGCATGGCCTCGTCTTTTCTGTGACGAAGGACAGCAAGGCGGACACCCCCGTGCGCAGGAGGCTGGCGCCCGCCGAGCGCGAGCGCCAGATCCTGGAGGGGGCGATCGCCTACTTCTCGGAGGCGGGGTTCTCGGGTCAGACCCGGGAACTCTCGCGCCGTCTGGGCATCACCCAGCCGCTGCTGTACCGCTACTTCCCCAGCAAGCAGGCGCTGGTGGAGAAGGTCTACCAGACCGTGTTCCAAGGCCGCTGGAACCCGACCTGGATTCCGCTGCTGCAAGACCGCAGCGTGCCGCTGCGCGATCGCCTGATCGAGTTCTATCGTCAGTACGCGCAGGCCACCTACCGGCCGGAGTGGATTCGCATCTACATGCATGCGGGTCTGTCGGACCCCACTTTGAACCGGCGCTATATCCGGCTCGTCAGGCGAGAGTTGCTGCCCGTCATCTGCGCAGAACTGCGACATGACTGCGGGCTCCCGGACGCCAGTGCAGCGCTTGACGAACAGGAGATCGAGTTCGTCTGGAACCTGCACGGCGGCATCTTCTATCAGGCGGTACGCAGGCACGTCTACCGTACCCGTGTCTCGGTGGACTTCGTGACCCATGTCGGCTTTGTGGTCGACAACTTCCTGGCCGGTGCCAAGACGGTGTACCCGCGCCTCTTGGCGCACTGCGCATCGGGGCCGTCCCCCGGCTGAGGTGTTCTCCGCGCGCTGCCTGGGTTGACCCGTCGGGTTGACCCGGAATGTCTTGCGGTCGCCGCCGCGATAGCGTGCAGCCCCATGAGCGACACCACTTCAGCACCCCCTCCAGCTTCAGAATCTGCCGCCGCCGGCGGTAACGTCGACCAGGCACGCCGCCAGCGCGAGGCGGTGGAGCGCCTCGCGGCCCTGCCACCCGTGGTCAGTGAAGGTTCCATCATCCTGGGCGGTTTGCGACACGACTACACCGTCAGCGCCGCCTTCATGCCCGTGGCGTCCGACGGGCTGGGCAGTGCCGGCAAGTCACCCGACGCAGCGGTGTTCACCACCGCCTACCTCAAGAAGGGCGCCGCTGCGGCCGAGCGACCGGTGTGCTTTGCCTTCAATGGCGGACCGGGTTCCGCGTCCATCTGGCTGCACCTGGGGGCCCTCGGTCCCAAGCGTGTGGTGATCCAGGACGACGGGCACGCTCCCGCACCGCCCTACGCCGTGGTGGACAACCCGGAGAGTTGGTTCGAGCACTTCGACCTCGTATTCATCGATCCGCCGCACACGGGCTGGTCGATTGCTGCGACCGATGAGGCTCGCAAGAAGATGCTGTCGGTGGACGGCGACGTGCAGTGCCTGACCGAGGTGATGCGGCTGTGGCTCACGCGTCACCAGCGCTGGGGCTCGCCTGTGCTGCTGTGCGGCGAGAGCTATGGCACCACGCGTGGCGCCGCGCTGGCCGATGCCATGCAGGCCGCGGGCGTGACGCTGTCAGGCGTGATCCTCGTCTCGTGCGCGATGGACCTGCAGACCATCGTTTTCGCGCCGGGCAATCACCTGCCGTATGCGCTGTTTCTACCTGCCTTTGCCAACACCGCGCAGTACCACGGCCTGCTCAAGGGCGCCATCGCGCAGTCTTCGCAGGCGGCGCGCGAAGCGGCCGAAGAGTTTGCCGCTGGCGAGTACTTGGCCGCGCTGCATGCAGGCGCGCGCCTGTCGCAGACACAGCGCTCGCGCGTGGCCCGCCGCGTGGCCGAGCTCACCGGGCTGCCGCGTGCCCTGGTGGAGCAGCACAACCTGCGCATCAGCGACCAGGCCTTCTTCTTCGAAGCGCTTCGCGAGCAGGGCCGCATCGTCGGCCGGTTGGAGTCACGTGTCACCGGCCCCATGGGGGCCACACGCTCGCGCGATTGGGAGTTCGACCCCGGCATCGATGCCATTGCCGGCCCTTATGGCATGGCGGGCCAAGCCTACTTTGCGGGTACCCTGGGCTTGACGATGGGGCAGCGCTACCAGACCCTGAATTTCGAGGTGAACAAGGGCTGGAACTGGAACCGGGGCGAGGCGCAGGGCAACGGCTTTGCCTGCACCACGCCAGACCTGGCCCGCGCGTTGCGGCGCAACCCGCACCTGAAGGTGCTGGTGGCCAGCGGTCGATACGACCTGGGCACCCCGTACAGCGCCACCGATTGGTCGCTTGCGCAGCTGGACGTGCCGCCTGAGGTCATGGCGCGCGTGACCCACCGCTACTACGACGCCGGTCACATGATGTACACCCGCAGCACCGACCTGCGTCAGCTCAAGGCCGACGTGGCGGCCTGGTGGTCGGCCTGACAGGGGCAGGCCGGGCGCTGCAGGGTCAGGTGCCCGCGAGGTCGCGGACGTCGGCGATCACTTTCTGTCCGAAGTCCTCGGCGTCCAGGCAGGCCAGCACCTTGGCCGCCGCTGCATCGGCGCTGTCCAGCTGGCCCTGGGCCTTGAGGCCGGCGAAGCGGCCCTGGCTCGAAAAGCGTGCCGGATCTGCGCCGCGCAGTTGCACCTGCATGTCGGTGTCGATCACGCCTGGGGCCAACGAGACGATCCTTGCGCCATGGGGCCGCTCGGCTTCCTCCAGGGCCAACGCTCGGCTGAAGTGGTCCATGCCGGCCTTGGCGGCACAGTAGACCGCGCTGCCAGCCATGGCAAACCGTCCCAGGCCGGACGAGATGTTCAGCACCTTGCGCGTCACCGTCAGGTCGGCGCTGGCGGCCAGGAAGGCGCCCGTCAGCAGCAGCGGGGCCTCCAGACTCGTGCGCAGCGCTGCCGAGACCGCCCCAGGGTCGGCGGCGGCCAGTGGCCCAGGCTCCACCAGCAAGGCCGCGTTGTTGATGAGGTGCAGCGAGGCCACCTGTGTCCGCGACAGCGCCTGCACCCACGCCTTGAGCCGGGCGGCTGCTTGCGTCGGCTCGGTCAGGTCCACGGACCACTGTTCGAGCCGGCGCCCCAGGCGCTCGGCCTGAGCCGCCAATCCCGTATGCGGTGTGCGTTGCAGGGTGAGGACGCGGTGACCCCGCTCCAGCAGCTGGGCGGCGAGGCCCAGGCCCAGGCCTCGAGAGGCGCCGGTGATGATGGTGACGGGGGTGGAGGGCTGGGGCGTGTGGACTTGGCTCATGGAGCAGGAGGATAAACGGCCCTCCGGCTCACCCCAGGGTTTCGAAGTGGACAAGGTTGCGAGCGCCCGTATCCAGCCCCTCAGAAGGGGGCGGCACTGTGAAAGCTCAAGGGTTCCTGGGTGTGGGGATGCAGGACCGTGAGTTGGCAGGCGTGCAGCAAGAGCCTCGGTGCCATGGCGCAGGCCTCTTCGTGCGCGTAGAGGTCGTCGCCCAGGATCGGGTGGCCGATGGCGGCCATGTGCACGCGCAGCTGGTGTGAGCGTCCGGTGACGGGGCACAACTCCATGTGGCTCGCGCCGTCTGATTGCAGCTGCAAGCGGCGCCAGTGGGTCAACGCAGGCTTGCCTTGTTGCAGGTCCACGATTTGACGCGGGCGCCGTGGCCAATCCGCGATGAGCGGCAGGTCGATGGATCCGGTGTCCTGGAGCGGCGCTCCATGGACGACTGCCCGGTAGGTCTTGTGCACCTGGCGCTGCTCAAACGCCCGGTTGAGCGCGCGCTGTGCATCCAGTCCGCGGGCAAACAGCAGCAGCCCCGAAGTGGCCATGTCCAGGCGGTGCACCACAAGGGCATCGCCGTAAAGCGCTTGCACCCGCGAGGCCGCGCAGTCGTGAAGCTCTGGCGCTCGTCCGGGCACCGAGGGCAGTCCGGCAGGCTTGTCCACCACCAACAGGTGTGGATCAACGTGGACGATGAAGGGGCGTTCCATGCGTGGCAAGCTTAGCTGCTGGGAACGGTCGGTTATCGCAATCAGGTGTTGCATCGCGTGTCCCCAGGTCCGCTGAGGCCATTCGGATGTCCCTAACATCCGCGACGTCGAAAGGGGAGTAGCGAGCAGCGCCAGCTGCCGCGGCCCCCCGTCAATACGGCATCCGGCGCCCGCTGGACGCCCGGGACCGCAGGGCCACCCCCCGCAAGACCTTTCGGCGCGAACCTCAACCCATACTCAGGAGTGTGTCCATGGACACGATCGCGCCGCTTTGGCTGTGGATTTTCTTTGTCGCGTCGGTTCTCGTCGCGCTGTTCGTCGACTTCGTGGTGCTGCGCAAGCAAGGCGCCCACGCCGTCTCCGTCAAGGAGGCCTTGAACTGGTCCATTGTGTGGGTGGCGCTGAGCTTCGCCTTCAATGGCCTGTTCTGGTGGGCGGTGATGCAGGACCACGGTGCGGCCGTTGCCAACACCAAGGCCATGGAGTTCCTGACTGGCTATCTCATCGAGAAGAGCCTGGCGGTGGACAACATCTTCGTGTTCCTGATGATCTTCACCTACTTCGCGGTGCCACCCGAGTACCAGAAGCGCGTGCTGATGATTGGCATCATCGGGGCCATCGTGCTGCGCACCATCATGATCCTGGCGGGCTCCTGGCTGATCGCCGAGTTCCATTGGGTGCTGTACGTCTTCGGCGCGTTCCTGATCCTCACGGGCGTCAAGATGTGGTGGGCCGCCGGCCAGGAGAATGACCTCGAGTCCAACCCTGCGTTGAAGCTGCTGCGCCGCATCATGCCGGTCAGCAAGGGCTTTGATGGCGAGAAGTTCTTCACCGTCGAGAACGGCAAGCGCATCGCCACGCCGCTGCTGATGGTGATCGCCCTCGTGGGCCTGACCGACGTGATCTTTGCGGTGGACTCCATTCCCGCCATCTTCGCGATCACGATGGACCCCTTCATCGTGTTGACCAGCAACATCTTTGCCATCCTGGGTCTGCGTGCGATGTACTTCCTGCTCGCAGCGGTGGCGGCCAAGTTCCATTTGTTGAGCTATGGCCTGGCGGTGATCCTCGTCTTCATCGGCACCAAGATGATGCTCATCGACATCTTCAAGATCCCCGTGACGGTGTCTCTGGGCGTGGTGGTGGCCATCCTGGCCGGCACGATGTGGCTCAGCCTGCGCACGGCGCCGAAGCTACCCGCCTCGGCGGCTGCGGAGGGAACCGCCGGCAAGGAGTAAGCCTTGCCTGTCCAGGCGCAATGCCTGGATGCAATTCACCGCCGCCTGTTCCGGCCCTGATGAGGGGTTGGGCAGGCGGCGGTGGTCTTTCTGGGGTGCGCTGAGCATGGGTGCACATGAGGGCGCGTGATGACGCGTCAGTGCGCTTGAGTCCGCGAGGGCGCAGCGGTTCCTTCCAGCGGCCGGGTCGGGGGTGGCCTCCTCCACGGTTGCGTTGGTGGCGGGCTCGCCCAGGCGTGGAGGCGGTAGCGGCGTCCCCTGATCTGCATATGGGGCAGCAGCGGCTCGATGGCGGCTCCCAGTCGGTGCAGCTTGTCTGTGCCGCCCTTGCAAGACATCTGGGCTGCAGCACTCCGGGCAGACCGTGGCCGACTGTGGCTGTGCGCTTCAGAGGATGGTCGGCATGGCGCTGCCGGGAAAGAACCCTGGACGAAAAAAAGCGGGGCCCGATGGGCCCCGCGATTTGCCTGAAAGGTCTCTGGCCTTACTGAGGCTGCTGAATTCCGGCGATGGCCCAGGTGCCGGCATCACCCTCGGGCTTGACCAGGTGCCACACCTCGTCAAAGCCCTCGGCCGCGGCACCAGCCTCCTCGCGCACCAAGCCCTGGAAGCGGACGCTCACAATCTGCCGGCCGTCTTCCACCGCGTAGTCGATGACCTGCGCTTCCACGCGCTCGACATCGGTCTGCTGAGCTGCGGTACCACGTTCCTGGATCTCCAGGCGGATGGCGGCAAACATCTCGGGCGTGGTGAACTGACGCAGATCGTCCAGGTCACGCGCATCGTTGGCAGCTTGCAGGCGGATGAAGATCATCTTGGCCACGCGTTCGAAGGCCGGCAGGTCAAAGCCCTCCGGCAACTTCGGGCCGGTGGAGGTCGCTGCCAAGGCCTGGGACGGTTCAGTCTGCTCGACAGTCGCACTGGAGGGTGCGAACTCGCCAGTGCCACCCAAGGGCTGCAGGGGCTGACCAGTCACCGAGACGTCAGCCGACGCCGGCGTG
Organism: uncultured beta proteobacterium; assembly: GCA_903885585.1. Classification (GTDB taxonomy): domain Bacteria; phylum Pseudomonadota; class Gammaproteobacteria; order Burkholderiales; family Burkholderiaceae_C; genus Rubrivivax. The sequence goes on along the minus strand of CAISJH010000259.1, from coordinate 4,898 downwards.
AAGGCGCTGCGCTGCACGGGGGCGGCGGTGGCAGGCTCCATGGCGGCCGGCTGCGGGGCCGCTGGCTCCTTCACCGGAGACCAGCCCGCCGGGCTTCCGGACGCAGACGCGCCAGCCGTGGCGAGCGCCGGCTCCTGCCGTGCGCCGCGGCCGAAGCGTCGCATCAGGAAAGCGATCAGGAACACGGCGGCCACGCCCAAGAGGGCCAGCATCAGGAAGTTGGCGAAGGCTTCGCCCATGCCCAGATGGCTCATCAAGGCGGCCAGGCCCAGACCAGCTGCCAGACCGGCGATGGGCCCCATCCAGGACCGCTTGGCCGGCGCAGCGGCGGCAGCCGTGGCACCAGCGGCCGCCGGGGCGGCTGCTGGCGTCGGAGCCGTCTGTTGCGGCGCGGCCTGCTTGGGCGGCGGCGTCTGGGGCGCAGGCTGAGCCGGCGCACTGCGCTGCATGCCTTGGGACTTGCCGCTGCCCAGGCGCTTGGCCTCGGACAACATGGGCGTCGAGGTGGCGAGCGCCACGACCAGGGCGCCCAGCAGCCAGTTCTTCATGAGGTGTGATCCTTTGGGTTGCTTGTTCAACGAACGATTGGCGGACTTCCACCGATCGCCAAGCGCTAGTGTGCTGGAATCTGCCCGGCCGACCAAACACCGGCCCCTGGAAACCCCTTCACACTATGGGTATCCACGCAAGAAACCTGATTGCGATGTGCCAGCCTGTCTTTCCACCCCGGTTTTTGCCCAGAAAACTTCCCACTTAAGGTTGCCAGTCAACCCGGGCCTTGTCGTTCAACCCCTACATGATCTGTTTTTGGTTTGCTCCCTGATGCAAAGACCAATTCAGTACCTTGTTCGGTTTGTGCGAGTTGCACCGTTTGCAGCGTTGCAGGTTTTCCCGCTTGTCTGCGGCCACAAGTGGGCGCAGCATGGTCGCGGTCGCGCTCTTTCGACGCTGACGGCTCCTCCAATCATTGCCTTGAATGGCCTTGAGCACCTTGCATGCCTGATGGTTACCTGAGCCAGCCCCTTCATGAGCTCCACGCTCCGCCGCGCGCGCGTGGCGGCGTGGCGCGGGCGATGGCCTGGTTGCTGGGCGTGCTGGGGCTGGTTTGCATGGTGTTGGTGGCGGCCTGGTTGGCGGCGCCCGAGCAGTTGCGTCGCCAAGTGGAGCTGCGAGGCGCCGAGGCGCTGGGGCGTCCGGTGCGCCTGCAGCAGCTTGAACTCAGCCTCGTGCCCCTGCGGGTGACGCTGCAGGGGTTGGCGGTGGGAGCGGCTGCACCGGCGGTGACGGCCGCGGCCTCCTCCGCGCCCGGCTTGTTGCAGGTGCAACGCCTGGAGCTGGAAGTCGATCCCTGGTCTTTGTGGCGCCGTGAGCCGGAGGTCACCCGGCTGCTGGTGGAAGGCTTGAGCGCTCACGTCGCGCGCTCAGCGTCCGGGGTGTGGAGCGTGGACGATCTGCTGCGTCGACTCCGACCGGCGACACCGTCTGCCCCGGAGCCTGGGCCCGTCATGGTGTTCACCCTGCGTGATCTCGAACTGCGTGGAGGTCGTCTGAGCTTCGAGGATGGCCAGCATGGGCAGCGCCATGAGTTCTCGCAGCTTCAACTCGCCCTGCCTTGGTGGAGCAACCGGTCCGCCGATGCGCAGCGCGAGCTCCAGGCCCGCCTGTCCGTGCGCGTGAACGGCGCACCCCTGAACCTGCAGGTCAGCGCGTGGCCCCAGCGTGCCCAGCCCGCCGTGCAGGCCCGCCTGGAGGTTTCCAGGCTGGATCTGGCGCCGCTTTGGGCCTGGTGGCCGTCTGATGTGCCCCTGCGTCCGCAGCAAGGGAGCCTGGAGGCCCAAATCTCCCTGCGCGCTGAGCAGGCGACGGGCGACGCCTGGCGCTGGGGCCTTTCCGGCCCCGTGGTGCTGAACTCGCTGTCTCTCGTGAATGCGCAGGGCTCGCCCATGGCGTCGTGGGAGCGGCTGGAGCTGGCGTTGCAGGACGTGCGTCCGCTGGACAAGGCTGTCCATCTTGCGGGAGTGCGCCTGACGGGCGGCCAGGTGCATGTGCGTCGTGACCGTCGCGGGCAGCTGGAGTGGGCCGCGCTGAGCGAAGCCCGGCCTCCAAGTCCAGACGCCTCGAGCCCAGCCGCATCGGGTTGGGACATCCGGTCAGGTCCCGTGGCCGTGGAGGGTTTGAAGATCCATTGGTCGGATCAGCTGCCGCCAGCTCCAGTACTTGCCCGAGTGAATCCCCTGGACTTGCGCATTGACCGGCTGAGCTGGCCGGTTCGCGCTCCTTCTGCCTTCGAGCTTGACGCCCTGATCGAGCCGCCCGGGGGCAGGGCGGTGGGGTCCCGACAGGCCTTGCGGCTGGCCCTGCGAGGCACCGCATCGGACCAGCAGGCTCGGGTGTCCTGGCGCGTGGGGCCACTGGCCTTGACGCCATGGGAGCCTTACTTGGCGAGCGTGCTGCAGCCGGTGCTGCAGGGCACGGCACGGGCCGAAGGCGAGCTGGACTGGGCAGCGGGTGCGCGCCCGAAGTTGGCTGCCCGCGTCCGTTCTCTGCAGGTGGACGATTTCCAGGCCCGCGTTCCCGCGACCTCGTCACCGCCCCTGGCATGGAAGTCGTTGGCTGTCCAAGGTTTGCAGGCCGATCTGCGGGCTCGGCGCGTCGACGTGGGGCAGGTCACGTGGCGCGAGCCGCTGGTGCAGGTGCAGCGCAGCCAGGACGGTGCCGTCGGGCTGGTGGGACTGCCGCCCCCGGAAGTCCGTTCTGACCGAGGCGCTGAGGGTCAGTCGCGGCCGACGCACGGCGCCGCGGTCCAGCAGCCGGACTGGCGTCTGGCGCTGGGTCGGCTGCAAGTGGTCGCTGGACGGGTGGACTTCTCGGATCAGCAGGTGTCCTCAGACCGGCACCCAGGCACACCCTGGTCGTTGAACCTGAGCCCGGTGTCGCTGGAGGCTGAGCGTCTGACTTGGCCGCCCGGCCCCGCGCCCGCGGCCATCCGGCTGGGGGTGGAGTGGCCGCAGGCCGCGCCTCCCGGCGTGTCCCAGGCTGCCGCAGGTGCGACGGAAGAGCCAGCGCCGCCCGCACTGGCCCGTATCCAGGGCAGTCTGTGGCTCGACACGCCGGCTTTTCGGGGCGCGGTGCAGCTGGAGCGTTGGCCGGTTCAGCGCTTCGAGCCCCAGTGGGCCCACCGGGGCGTGGCCTTGCCCGTGCGACTGGCGCGGGCTGAGTTGGCGCTGGACAGCCGGCTGGATCTGCGCCTGGGCCCCGAGGGTCTTGAGACCAGCGGTGAGGGCGCCATCCGCGTGGCTGACGTGCAGGTGCTCGCGCGGCCGTCCGACCTGGCGGTTTCTGGCGCGAATGCGTCTGCAGGGTCGCCGCAGACCTTGTCCGCGGGTGACGCTGCCGAGCCTACGGCCGACGAGCTGGCTCGTTGGAACCTGCTGCAGCTGGAGGGCCTGCGCTGGGCGGTCTTGCCGGGCCAGAAGCCGCGGGTGCAGGCCGGGCTGGTGCGGCTGTCGGACTTCTTTGCGCGGCTGCAGGTGACGGAGACCGGGCGCTTGAACCTGCAGGACGTTGCGGCCCCGCGGCCCGGTAGGGCTGCAGCCCCCGGCGCATTGGGTGCAGTGCAGGCGCTGGCGGCTGTCATGGGCGAGCCGAAGCCTCCAGCCCAGGCCTCTGCCCAGATATTGGTGCCAGCGTCGCAACAGCTGCCCGACGCCAACGCCGCGCTGGAGTGGAGTGTGGACCGCACGGAGCTGGTGAATGGACGGGTGGACTTCATCGACCGTTTCATTCGGCCCAACTACGCGGCCGACCTCACGGAGCTGAACGGATCGCTCGGGCGCTTTGAGTCGGGTTCCGCCGCCATGGCGCCGCTGGAATTGCGGGGCCGGGCCGCGCGCACGGCGCTGCTGGAGATACGGGGGGCTGTCAATCCCACGGCTTCGCCGCTGATGCTGGACCTCTCGGCCCGCGCTACCGATCTCGAACTGGCGCCCTTGTCGCCCTACGGCGGCAAGTACGTGGGCTACGCCATCGAGCGCGGCAAGCTCAGCGTGGACCTGAGCTACCGCATTGAGGCGGACGGCCGCCTGGAGGCCCGTAACCAGGTCATCCTGAACCAGCTGACCTTTGGCGAGCGAATCGACAGTCCCCAAGCCACCAGTCTGCCGGTCCGTCTGGCGCTGGCCCTGCTGGCCGACCGCAACGGCGTCATCGACGTCAACCTGCCCATCAGCGGCTCCATCAACGAGCCGCAGTTCAGCCTGATTGGGCTGGTTTGGAAGATGATCGGTAACCTGCTGGTCAAGGTGGTGACCGCTCCCTTTGCCTGGCTGGCAGGAAACGGCACTCAGGACCTGAGCGCTATCGGCTTCGACCCCGGCGCGGCCCGGCTTGAAGGTTCGGCTGTCCAGGCCTTGGACCAGCTGTATCGCGGCCTCTCGGACCGACCCGCCTTGCGCATGACCATCACCGGCGCTGCCGACCTGGAGGGCGAGGCCGCGGCCCTGCGCTCGGCGGGGCTGCAGGAGCGCCTGGCGGCCCTGCTGCGCCGTGAGGCCGCCCGCGCCGGCCCTTCATCCCGCCCTTCCGGCCTTTCCAGTCCTTCCGACGCTGGCAGCTCGGCTTTGCCCGCCCCTGTGGTGGTGCCTCAGAGCGGCTCGCCAGCCCATGCCGCCCTGCTGCGCCGTCTGTACGCCGAGACCCCCTTGCCAGGCAAGCCACGCAATCTGCTGGGCCTGCTGACCACACCCCCGGCGCCGCAGATGGAAGCCATGCTGCTGGCCGCCGTACCCGTGAATGAGAACGCTGTCCGCGAGCTGGCGCTGCAGCGGGCGCTGGCGGTGCGTGATGCCCTGATTGCCCGGGGTCTGCCGGCCGAGCGGCTGTTCCTGGCGGCCCCTCTG
>CAISJH010000258.1 GCA_903885585.1 uncultured beta proteobacterium | reverse complement strand
GTGCGCGTGGCCGCCAGGATGTCCGGCCGAAAGCGCTCCAGCGCGGCCAGCCAGGTGCTGGCGCGCAGCACGAAGATGCCGCCGTTCCAGAAGTAGCCGCCCTCGGCGAGATAGGCCGCCGCGGTGGCGGCGTCGGGCTTCTCGACAAAGCGTTGGACGGGGCGGGCTCGCAGCCGCGCATCTGGCGCAGCATCCGTGGCGTCCGGATCTTCTGCCGCGCTGGTTTGCTGATCTGTACTGGCCTGGATGTACCCGTAACCTGTATCGGGCCGGTCAGGCGTGATGCCCAGGATCACCACCGCACCGTGCGCCGCCTCCTGCACGGCGCGCTCCAGCGCCGCGGTGAAGGCGCCCGGGTTCGTGACTGTCTGGTCAGCAGGCGTGATCACCAGCACCGGGTCGGCCCCCTCCTGCGTAGCCTGCAACGCCGCCAGCGTGACAGCCGGTGCGGTATTGCGCCCGGCGGGCTCCAGCACCAGCGCGGAGGGCGTGCAGCCTGCCTCGCGGAGTTGGTCCAGTATGAGAAACCGGTGCGCCTCGTTGCCCACCACGACGGGCGCGGCCGCTCCCTTCAGCGCCATCAGCCGTTGCGCCGCCTGTTGCAGCAAGCTGCTGTTGCCTTGCAGCACCAGAAACTGCTTGGGGTAACCCGAGCGCGACAGCGGCCACAGCCGCGTGCCCGAGCCGCCAGCCATGATGACGGGTTGGATGGCCAGAGGATGGTCGCGGGGCGTGTCACTTCGATGCATGCGGCGATTTTGCGTCCTGCGTCCCGCATTCGCTATCGCCGAAGGACAGCACGTCAGATGGCGGCCCCTCCTCCCGCATCCTGAGTGGTCGTCGTGCGTGGGCTATCTGGATCGCCGTTTGACTAACCTTCCATGCCCCGTCCGCTGCCCCCCTGCCACCTCCAACTGTCCCCACACATCTCACCCAACCCCCGCTGCGCCCGCCACCCCAGCACCTCGCCGGCGCGTGAGGCATCGGCCCAGCAGGCGGCCACGTCGCCGGGGCGGCGGGGGGCCACGCGGTAGGGGATCTCTCGCCCGCTGGCCTGGGCGTAGGCGTGCACCACCTCCAGCACGCTGCTGCCGCGGCCGGTGCCCAGGTTGACGGTGAGGGTGTCGCCGTTGCCCAGCAGCCACTGCAATGCGGCTACGTGGCCCAGGGCCAGGTCCACCACGTGCAGGTAGTCGCGCACGCCTGTGCCGTCGGGCGTGGGGTAGTCGTTGCCGAAGACCTGCAGGTAAGGGCGTTGCCCGGCGGCCACCTGGGCCACGTAGGGCATGAGGTTGTTGGGGGTGCCGCGGGGCTCTTCGCCAATCAGGCCGCTTTCGTGGGCCCCCACGGGGTTGAAGTAGCGCAGGCTCACGTGGCGCCAGGCGGCGTTAGCGTGAGCCAGGTCCCGCAGGATGGTCTCGCCCACCAGCTTGGTCTGGCCGTAGGGATTGGTGGCCGACAGCGGCGCATCCTCGGCGATGGGCAGTCGCTGCGGCGCGCCGTACACCGTGGCGCTGGAACTGAACACCAGGCGCTGGCAGCCGTGGGACTGCATCACCTGGCAGGTGGTCAGCAGGCCACCCAGGTTGTTGGCGTAGTAGGACAGCGGATGGGCGGTGGATTCACCCACCGCCTTCAAAGCGGCGAAATGGACCACGGCGGCGATGGGGTGGCGGGTAAAGACGGCGTCCAGCGCGGCCGCGTCACACACGTTCACGCGCTCGAACACCGGTGTCTGCCCGGTCAGGCGCTGCAACCTGGGCAGTACGCTGGGCGAACTGTTGGAAAAGTCGTCCACGCCCACCACTCGGTAGCCCGCCTGCGCCAACGCCACCCAGGTGTGCGAGCCGATGTAGCCGCTGGCCCCGGTGAGCAGGATGGTGGCGCCGTTCACCATGCCAGCCGGCCGAAGCAGTTGAAGCTGCGCACCGAGTAGGGTGTGCTGAGCGTGCTGCCTGCTTGCCGCCGCTCGGTGGATGCCTCACAGCCGAGTTGGGTGCTGCGCCGAGGGGCCCAGCGCAGGCCCAGCGCGGCCTGGGAGGTGGTGTCGTGGCTCCGGGTCGTCGATGGCGGGGCGCTGTTTCCTCCCGCTGGCGCTGCCAGGCTGCGCCGGGTGGACGCTGCGGTTGCCACCGCCTTCACTTTGGCCGTCACGTCCTTCTCGGCCGCTACGCTCAAGCGCGTGAGCACCACGCCATCGTCCAGGTGCCCGCCAGGCAGCGCCTGAGCGCCCGTGCCGTCGTAGCCATAGCGCTCCAGGTAGGCGTCCTGCCCCAGGTCGCGCACGGCCCGCAGCGCCAGGCGCCAGGGACTGCGTGGCGCCCATTGCCAGGCCAGTGCGCCCGTGAGGCCCGAAAAATTGCGCTCCTCGCGCAGGTCGTAACGGGTTCGCGTGGGGCTGGCGCGTACGTACAGGCGATGGGTGCCGCTGGGCGCCCAGGTCAGCCACAGGTCCAGCGCGCGGCTGCGGTAGCGATCGTCCGGGCCTGGGCTGGTGGCGGCGTCGGGGTAGTGGCCGCGGGTCTCGCGCCAGGCGGCCCCCCAGGAACTCACCCCACTGGGGCGCCAGCGCGCGCCAAGTGACG
>CAISJH010000257.1 GCA_903885585.1 uncultured beta proteobacterium | reverse complement strand
CGCGGCCCAGGCCCTCGATGTTCAGGAGCGTCTTTTGCAGCAGCACCAGTTGCGGCTGGATCTCCACGTTGAAGCGACGCGAGGTCTGGAACAGCCGCAGCAGCACCTGACCCAGCGAGATGTCCTTCAACGGCCGCTCGAACTGCGGCTCGCACACGGCACGGATGGCGCTCTCCAGCGCGTCGATGCGGGTGTCGGGCGGCACCCATCCGGACTCCACGTGCAGTTCGGCCACACGCTTGTAGTCGCGGCGGAAGAAGGCGATGAAGTTCTGCGCCAGGTAGTCCTTGTCGAGCTCGGTGAGCGTGCCGATGATCCCGAAGTCCAAGGCGATGTAGCGGCCGAAGGTGGCAGGGTCCAGGCTGACCTGGATGTTGCCGGGGTGCATGTCGGCGTGGAAGAAGCCGTCGCGGAACACCTGGGTGAAAAAGATGGTCACGCCATCGCGGGCGAGCTTCTTGAAATCGACGCCGGCGTCGCGCAGACGCTGCACCTGCCCGATGGGCACGCCGTTCATGCGCTCCATCACGATGACGGTAGGGGTGCACAGGTCCCACACCATCTCGGGCACCATCACCAGGCCCAGGTCCTGCATGTTGCGGCGCAGCTGCGTGGCGTTGGCGGCCTCGCGCACCAGGTCAAGCTCATCATGCAGATGGGTGTCGAACTCGGCCACCACCTCGCGAGGCTTGAGCCGCCGGCCGTCAGCGCTCAGGCGTTCCACCCAGCGCGCCAGGGTGTGCAGCAGCTCCAGGTCGCTCTCGATGGCGTCCAGCATGCCCGGGCGAAGGACCTTGACCGCCACCTCGCGCCCGGCGTGGGCCTCGCCCACACGGCCGGGCAGGTCGCTGCGAAGACGCGCAAAGTGCACCTGCGCGATGGAGGCACTGGCGACCGGCTCCGCTTCAAAGCGCTGGAAGATGGCCTCCAGCGGCCGGCCGAGCGCCCGCTCCACCAGGGCAGCGGATTGCGCGGCCGGAAAGGGCGGCACCCGGTCCTGCAGCAGCGCCAGCTCCTCGGCAAGGTCCTGCGGCACCAGGTCGCGCCGCGTGGACAGCACCTGCCCGAATTTCACAAAGAGAGGACCCAGGCGCTCCAAGGCCTGGCGCAGACGCACACCGCGCGGAGCGTCCAGCCGTCGGCCGACGGTGACCACACGCACCAGCACCCGCACCCAGGGCTGGCGGAAGCTGCGCAGCGCCACCTCGTCCAGCCCGAAACGCAGGACGGTGAAAGCGATGAACCACAGCCGCGCGAGACGCCTCATGTGCGCAGCACCCGGGCGGTGAGAGGGATCATGGGCGGGGCGGGGCGAAACCGCCGCTGGCAGCGCCCCCGCCAAAGGCCGCTGCGCAGCGGCCCACCAGGCCGGATGCCAAGGGCGCCAGCTGCGCCAGCGCCTGCTGGATGGCGGGCCCCGCCTGCGCCAGCAGCTGCGCCGGCCCGGGGCCGAGCAGACGTTGAAGGTCGTCAGCCAGGTCCCAGCGCAGGTTCTCGATCAGCCAATTGACGTCACCCGCCAGCCGGGCGTCACCCTCCACGTGCACCGCCGGCTGGCGGCCGGACAGCGCACCCAGCACCAACAAGGCGGGGTTGGAGGCGTCCAGCCTCACCTGCAAGTCGGGGGTGGACGGGGCTTGCTGACCACACCACTCCAACAGGCCGGCAGGCGTGACCCGAAAAGCCAGCACCGGCCAGGGGGGCAACAAGGCCGGCCAACCCTCGGCCTGCAACAGCAGCACCCGGCCGGCGTGGGGCTTCAGGCGTTCCATGGCCACGGGTTCACGCCCCAGCACATGATTGATGAGCAAGGTCAACCGCTCGATGGCGGCTGGAGCGAGCATCTCGTACAGGGCGGGCCTCATGCAGTGGATTGTAGGGAGGCCGATACCGCGGGCCGCGGCACTCAACGGTGCCGGGGCGCAGGTTCACCGCAAGGTACAGGCAGGTGCCAAGTGCATGGCCAGGTGCCGCAGGTCAGACATCGGGCGGGAGGTCAATGGCGGTGCAAGGCAGGGTCAGCAGGGCGTCGGTAACGCCAGAGACGGGGCTGGACCAGGTTCATCGGTTCGGACCCCTGAGCACAGCGCCCCTGGGGCGCACTTTCTTCGCCGTCCCGGTCACGGTGGCCGGGTTGGCGGCCACTGCGCTGGAGCCCCTGCTGGCGGCGGGCAGCGTGCTGGCGTGGGGCTGGGCGGTGCATGGCCAGCCCGGCCGGGCCGATATGGTGATGGCGATGGTGGTGCTGGCGCTGAGCTTTCCCGGTCGGCAGCGCTTGGACATGCCCGCGCTGTCAGCGTGGGCGGAGCTGTCGGCCACCTGGCTCGCCCGCGGCGCGATCCTGTGGGCAGGCTTGTGGGCCAGCGATACGCTGCATGCGATGGATCTGCGCGCCTTGGGCGGCGCCTGGGTGAGCACGGTGGTGCTGACGGGGCTGGCGACTCAGGCCGCAAGGCCGCTGGCGCGCTGGTGGCGCAGCCGCCCTGCCCAACGCCGGCGATCCATTGTGGTGGGCGCCGGGCCGCTCGCCTCACGGGTGGCACAAGCCCTGCGCCTGCAGTCCGACCAGGGCGTGGACCTGCTGGGATGTTTCGACGACCGGCTGGACCACCGGCTGGACCCGGGTGCACGCCGCATGCGCCAGGGCGATCTGGCCGAGGTGGTGGACTTCATCCACCAACACGCCATCCAGGATGTCTACATCACCCTGCCACTGGGCGCGAGCGAGCGAGCACCAGGGCCCGCAGGCCCGCACCCCATGGAAGCCCCTGCGGGGCAGGACGAGGGGGTGTACCGGACGTCACGCGTGCAGCAGTTGCTGCAGGCGCTGCAGGACACCACCGTCTCGGTGCACTACGTGCCCGACTTGCTGGGCATCGCCATCATCCAGGGGCGGTTGCAGGACGTGAACGGCGTGCCCGTCGTCGGCCTTTGCGAGACGCCCTTCACGGGAGTGAACCAGCTCGTCAAGCGGGCAGAAGATCTGCTGCTCGCCAGCTTGATCCTTGCGCTGATTTCGCCGCTGATGCTGGCCGTGGCAATGGGGGTGAAACTCAGCTCACCGGGGCCTGTGCTCTTCCGTCAACGGCGCAACGGCCTGGACGGGCGCGAGATCATGGTGTGGAAGTTCCGCTCCATGCGCACGCAGGACAACGGTCCGGTGGTCAAGCAGGCCACCCGCGGCGACCCGCGCATCACGCCCTTCGGCGCCTTCATCCGCCGCACCTCGCTGGACGAGCTGCCGCAGTTCTTCAACGTGCTGCAGGGCTCGATGAGCATCGTCGGCCCACGGCCACACGCCGTGGCCCACAACGACGAGTACCGCGAGCTCGTCCAAGCCTACATGGTGCGCCACAAGGTCAAACCGGGCATCACCGGCTGGGCACAGGTCAACGGCCACCGCGGCGAGACCGACACGCTGGACAAGATGCGCGCCCGCGTGGAGTACGACCTGGAGTACCTGCGGCATTGGTCACTGGGTCTGGACCTGCGGATCATCGCCCGCACGGTCGGCCTGGTTTTGGGAGATCGACATGCGTACTGAATCCTCAGCCAAGGCACGGACCGCCTTGCGCGGCACCCTGGGTGGCACCGTCTGTGCACTCGCACTGTGGAGCCCTGCCTGGGCCGACGGCCCCGGGTGGGAGGGCGCTGTCTCCCAGAGCCTGACCCACGACAGCAACCTCTTCAGGCTGCCCGGCGGCACTTCGCCAGCGCAGGGGGCATCCCGGTCCGATACGGTGTCCACCACGTCTTTGGAACTCTCGCTGGACCAACCCCTGGGCAGGCAGCGTCTGTCAGGCCAGGCCGGGCTGCAGGCGCTGCGCTACCGCGTCCACGACGAGCAGAACCATGAAGCTGCCCAAGGCGGGCTGCGCCTGGACTGGGAAACCGCGCAGAGGCTGTCGGGTCAGCTACGGATGGCTGCCGCCCGGACGCTGCGGCCGCTGGACCCGGAGGCTGCTGCCACTTCGCGCCCGCGCAACCTGGAGACCGACCGCGAGGCGGTGGCCCTGGTCCGCCTGGGCGGGGCGGGACTGTTGAGCCTGGAAGGGCAGATCGGCGCGCGCAGCGTGGACTACAGCGACCCCGCATTCGACAGTGCGGAACTGCGCAGCCGATCGGCGTCACTTGGCGCGCGCTGGCGCCCCAGCGGGGTGAGTTCCTGGGGGGCCGCCTGGCGCGAGACTCGCGGCCACTACCCCGACGCCGCCACCAGCCCAGGCCTGGACGATCGCTACCGGAGCCGCGCGCTGGACCTGTGGCTGACCTGGGCGCCCGGCGGCGCCCATCGCCTGTACGTACGCGCCAGCCCCACGCGAACCCGTTACGACCTGCG
>CAISJH010000256.1 GCA_903885585.1 uncultured beta proteobacterium | reverse complement strand
GAACTGGCGCGCCAGATCGAAGCGATGGAGGCCATGACCGACTACGAACGCGGCCTCACGGTCAACGTCGGCCTGGTGGGCGGCGGCACACGTCAGAACGTGGTGCCCGAGCACGCCTGGGCCGAGGTCGACGTGCGCGTGCCCAACCCGGCACTGGGCGAGGAGATCACGCGCCGCATGCTGGCGCTGCAATCGGTGGACCCGGACTGCCGCGTCGTCGTGACGGGCTGCATCGACCGGCCGGGTTACGAAAAAACCCCCGCCATCGCGGCGCTCTTCGAACACGCACGCGGCCTGGCGTCCGAGCTGGGCTTTGACCTCGTGGACCTGAAGACCGGCGGCGGCAGCGACGGCAACTTCACCGCCAACATCGCGCCCACGCTGGACGGCATGGGCGTGGACGGCGACGGTGGGCATACGCACGAGGAGCGCCTCTACATCAGCTCCGTGATTCCCAGGATGCGGCTGCTGATGCGCTTGTTTGAGACCTTGGCCTGACGGGGACCCCCATCAGGCCGTGCGCGCTGGGGGCACTGCCCCCAGCGCTCGACGAGCATCCGGCAGGACTGAGGCTCACGGCGGGCCCATCGCCTGCCCGCCCAGCGTCAGAACTGGGTCCGCGCCAGCACGCCGAGTGAGCGCGGCGCAACCCTGAAGTCGGGCAAGCCGAAGATGCCCGGGAACGTCACGCCATTCGAGTTGGTGAGGTTCTTGCCCTCAAGGTAGAGCTGCCAGGTGGGCTTTTCCACCCCGATGCGGGCATTCAGCGTGTCGATGTTGTTGCTGGTGACATTCACACCTTGATTGCGGATGATGAACTTCACGGGGTCGGAGTGCTGCCAGTCCAGCCTCAGCATGCCCGGCAGACCCGCTGTCCAGTTGAAACGGTGGCTCAGCGACAAAGACGCCGTCAACTTGGGCACGAAGTTCAGCGGATCGCCAGGATTGCGCTCCTGCGTCTTCACGTCGTAGGCCAGATCGGAGTAGCCGAGCGTCAGGTCCAGCGTGGTCTTGGGGGCGAGCGCGGCGCTCAACGCGACGTCGACGCCCGGGCCCGATGCACTGCCAGAGTTCACCGTCAAGGCGCGGCAGGTCGCCGGCGTGCAACCCGCCGCCAGGTCTTGCGCCTGCACGTTGCGGTACTTGCTGTGATAGACCGCCACCTCGTATTGGAGGCGGTCACCCAGCAGGGTGCCGCGACTGCCAACCTCGGCGTTGACAATGTCCTCGGGGCCGTACTCGCGCGGTGTTTGCGTGGCGTTGAAGCCGCCGCTGCGGAAGCCCTTGGACGCCGTGAAGTAGAGCGCCGACTTCGGTGCGTAGCGCCACAGCACGTTCAGGCGGGGCGTGGTGGCACTGAAGGACGCCTGGTCGTTGTAGACGGTCGAAGGCGTTCCCGGCGGGGCGAATCCCGACGGCAGCTTGGTGCCCACGTTCTCGGCCTTCTCTTGGAAGGAGCGCAGGCCGCCGGTCACCGACCACTGGGGCGCGATCGCGTAGGTGAGCTCGCCGAACAGTGCGGTCTGCCGTACGTTGGTTGGGCCGGTTCCGTCGAAACCGCCTTGCAGGCGGAGGTTGGCGTCTGTCCAGACGTCAGAGGTCACCGCGCGGGTGTCGGTCTCACGGTAGTAGGCACCGGCCGTCCAGGTCAGCGGGCCCTTGTCATCCGACTCCAGGCGAATCTCCTGGGTCGTGATCTTCTGGGACATGTCTTGCCGGTAGGCGCCGCCAGAGGTGGGCTTGGGCATGACCAGCGGCCTGAAGGGCGCTCCGGCGTACACCGCCGTCAGTTCAGCGGTGGTGTCGATCTGGCGATCAAGGTAGCCTGTGGAGCTGACCAGTCGCACCCCGCCCAGGTCGACGTTCGCCACCAGGTTGAACAGATCGGTCTTGTCCTTGGTCGGCGACGCGATGTACGAAGCGATGGTGCGGTCGGACTTCGAGCCTGAACTGTTCTTGGTGTCGGTCTCGGTGTGGAAGAACATCGCCGTCACTTCCACATTCGCGCTCGGCTTCACCAGCAACTTGCCTCGCAAGAAATCACGCTTGGCGCTGTTGATGTCCTTGGCGCCGTTGACGCTGTTGTCCACCCAACCCGGCAAGTCTTCATGGCCGGCCACCAGCCGCAGACCCGCGACGCCCGTCGACAAGGGCACGTTCACCACGCCATTGGCGCGCCAGCCCGTCTGGCCGCCGCTCAGTTGGCTGAAACCGGCTTCAACGCTGCCCTCGAACTTGTCCAGCCGCGGCGCCCGCGTGATGAAGCGGATGGTGCCGCCCATCGAACCATCGCCGTACAGCGTGCCTTGCGGCCCTCTCAACACCTCGATACGGGCCATGTCGACCAGGGGAACGTCGAGCGAACGCTGTGCGTCGGGCATGTTCAGCGAGATCTCGTCGAGATAGGTGCCAACCAGCGCGGGGCCGTAGCCCACGCCCTGGGAAAGACCGCGCATCTGGATGCGGCTGGCGCCCGGTGCGTTCTGGTTGATGAACAAGGAAGGCACCACCGACTGCATCTGCTGGATGTCGGTGACGCCACGGTCGGCAATCTCGCTGCCACCAATGGCGGTGATCGAGTACGGCACATCGATCACCAACTGCGCGCGCTTGGACGCAGTGACCTCCACCTTTTGAAGCTCCTGCGCCTGGGCGGAGACATTTGGAGCCAGTGACAGCAGGGCGATGGCTCCGACAACAGGCGTGAGTCGGTCGAGGGCGCGGGATAGCTTCATCTTTGGCTCCGAGGATGAGGATGAACAATGGTCAACGAATGGATACAATAATATCCATCAACTGAGAGGTTCAGTCAATACGGTGCATGAAGACCTAGGGAAATCACCCTCATGCAGAGCCGATCTCACTTGGCATTGGTGTTTTTTTTAACCAACTTACGGAAGTGAAGGCTAAAGCACCCAGGCCCAGTAGATGCGCTGGTCGGGCGTCAATCCGACCAGCACGTGATCGATCCGCTCGGCATAGCGAATGCGATAGCGGCGCAAGTTGAAGGCGGCCTCGCACTGGGTTTCGACCAGTTCGAAGGAAAGCGGCGCTACACCGGTGTACAGGTTGATGACGTTGCGCACGGCACTGCCATGCTCCGCTACGCGCAGGAGTTCTTCGGCAAAGCAGGCTGGATTCAGCGCCTCACCGGGCTTGCGCAGCAGTTGGGACTGGATCATCGACGTCAACGCGGGGTCGTCGTCCTCGCGCGCTGACAAAGACAGAGGCGTCGAACCCGGCGCAAAGCCTTCCAGCGCCAACTGCGCCAAGTACCGGATGGCTCGCGTGTTGCCGGGCGCCAGGTTGCACATGGCCATGACACCGCAGCCCTTGCGCGGGTGAATGATGGCCATGGCCGTCCAGCCATCAAAGTGGCCCGCATGGTGGGCGATGACATCGCCTTGCAGCCGCTCCAGGAACCATCCGCATCCGTAGTGCGAAGTGCGGCCGGTAGCCAAGTGGGACCCAGAAAACATCAGGCCCAGATGCGCCTCATCGAGGAGGCGCTGATCCAGCAAGCCTTCGAGCCATTTCAGCGCACCCGACGGCGTGAACGACACGTCGCCATCGCCGATCACTTCACGCTTCCAACTGGCCTGGTCGATCGTTGCCTGCTTTGGCGGCTGCCTGTTGGCGTCACGAGCCCACTGCGGACTGCTCACGGCTGCACCCGTGCAATCCATCCGAGCAAAGAGCGATTGGACCGCTTCGGCATAGGACTGACCGGACAACTGGGCGATCAAGAAGCCACTCAGGATGTAGTTCGTGTTGGTGTAGATCCAGCCCTGCGATTCGCCGAAAGCCGGCGCCATCGCGCCGTATGTGGACATGAAGGTGCGCCGATCTTCTGGCACCACCTCATTTCCGGTGTAGGCCAGGTATTCGGGCAGGCCACTGGTGTGCCGCAACAGCGACGAGACGCTGCGCCCCGCCCAGGCAGGAGGCAAGTCCCGCAGATATCGGTCGATAGGAGCGGACAGGTCGACCAGCCCGCGTTGCGCCAAGTCAAGCACAGCGGCTGCCGTGACATGCTTGCCCAAGGAGGCCACGGAGAACCACGTGTCCTCACTCACGAGACGTCCAGAACCAAGCTCGGCTTCGCCATGCAAGAACACGGCACGACGCCCTGGCGCGGCCATTGCGATGGCCAGCCCCGGTACTTCAAACTTCGCCGCCGTATCCCGCAGCTGCGTTGCGAGATCGCCGGGGACATCAATGGAGTACCGCATCAGCGCCCTCATAGGTTGGATACTTTTCTATCCACTCTAGCAGGAAGCGGTAGAACTCGCATCAGATCTCGGGCGCAGCATCGCTACACTCGTTGAAAAGATCATCGAAAGTCGAGACAACACGGACATGCCCAAGCCGCCCACCACAGAAACTGCGCGCATCAAGAAGCCAGGCTCAATCGATGGGGGTGACCACAACCCTGAAGAGACCGCGGGGCGCAGCGATGCGGATGCCGGTGACCCATCAGAGGGGGTTGGCTCGCGTTTGCGCTACCTGCGCGACATGCATGGCTTGTCTCAGCGCGAGCTCGCACGCCGCGCCGGTCTGACACACGGCACGATCGGCAGCATCGAACGAGACGCCATCTCGCCGTCGGTAGGCTCGTTGCGCAAGATCCTCGACAGTTTTCCGATGACCCTGTCTGAGTTCTTCGCACTCAATCCAGACAGCGAGACCCAGGTCTTCTTCGGCCATGGCGAATTGATGGAAGTGGGCGGCGGCGGCATCTCACTGCGCCAGGTGGGCCACAACCTCAAGAACCGCCCCTTGCAAGTTCTCCTGGAGCGCTACGCCCCAGGAGCCGAAACGGCAAAGGCCCCTTACAGCCACATTGGGGATGAAGGCGGTGTGGTGATCCAGGGTCAAGTGGAAGTGACAGTGGGCGGGTCCACGCGGGTGCTGGGTCCAGGTGATGGCTATCTCTTTTCCAGCCGCCTGCCCCACAAGTTCCGCAATGTCGGCCCCGACGAGGCCGTCGTGGTCAGCGCAAACACACCGCCAGTCTGACCTCCGCCGGCGCGCGTCAGAGGCGGCGTTCGGCGCCTGCTGTCGCCCCTCTTGCGTGCATGAAGTGGATGAAATAATATCCACTCATGCACCGCCTCCGCAAACCCTATCTTGTCTTCCTGGGCGATGTCTCGCTTCGCTCCGATGCAAAAACAGGCTTCGGGCTGCGCGATTGGTGCCGCGACGATGTCATTGGCGAATGCGCGCTTGCCGCAGCCCGAGTGAGCTTGGATTTACCAAAGATGACGCCCGCGCAAGCGGCGGCGGCTGGTGCCAAGTCGATCGTCATAGGGGTTGCACCGACGGGGGGTCAGCTCCCCCACGGGTGGATCCCCACACTGGTTGACGCGCTGAAGGCCGGCCTCGATGTGGTCAGTGGCATGCACACCCGACTGGAGCGCTACCAGGAACTGGTGGATGCGGCGCGGACGACAGGCGCGCAACTCATCAACGTGCGTCACTCCGACAGCGAATGGCCCGTTGGAACTGGAATTCGCCGGACAGGACGTCGGGTCCTGACCGTGGGTACGGACTGCGCGCTGGGCAAGAAGTACACCGCCTTGGCCATTACCCGCACGCTGACGGCGCGCGGCGTCAAGGCAACATTTCGCGCCACCGGTCAAACCGGGATCCTGATTGCAGGGCATGGCGTAGCCATCGACGCGGTAGTGTCCGACTTTGTGGCCGGCGCGGCGGAGTCACTGTCTCCGGCCGCCGCCGCCGACCACTGGGACGTGATTGAAGGCCAAGGTGCTTTGTTCCACCCCGCATACGCTGGGGTCACTCTGGGCTTGCTGCACGGCTCACAGCCTGACGCGATCGTGCTGTGCCATGACCCGTCGCGCGAGACGATCGAAGATCACCCGCACATCCAGTTGCCCGCTCTGGACGAAGCCATTCGACGCTACATCGAGGCGGGGCGCCTGACCAACCCCGACATTCGGTGCGTGGGCGTGGCCATCAACTCGTCGACCTTGTCGGACGCCGACTGGGCCCGCTACCAGGATCGAACCCGGACGGCACTGAAGCTTCCTGTCTGCGACCCCATGCGGGGCGGCGTCGAACCTATCGTCGAAGCGCTGATCGCATGACATTGCAGCTCCACATCACGGAGGAGCATTGGTCTCTTGAAGAACCGTTCGAGATCGCCGGCCAAATCATGGTCGATCTGCCGCTTCTGGTGGTGGAACTGACCGACAGCAATGGACTCATTGGCCGCGGTGAAGCTGCCGGGGTGGACTACGACGGTGAAACGCTGGCCTCGATGCGAGTGCAAATCGAGTCCGTAGCCGAGCGCCTGAACACAGCCACGATTCCAGCAGACCTCGCAACGCTCTTGCCGCGGGGCGGTGCCCGCAACGCCCTGGACTGCGCCTTGTGGGACTTGCAGGCAAAGCGCTCGGGCGTACCCGCCTGGGTCAGCGCGGGCATGCAACCCCTGCGTCCGCTGTTGACCGCCTGCACCATCGGCCTGGGCAGCATCGCCGACATACGGCGCCGGGCAAGAACTCTCTCTTCAGTGCCACTCATCAAGATCAAGGTCGACGGCACCCGCCACGTGGACTGGATCAGCGTCGTGCGTGAGGAGGCGCCGCAGGCCCGTCTGGTGATCGATGCCAACCAGTCGTGGACGCGAGAGCTGATCGAAAGCCTCTTACCCGAATTACTCACCCTGGGCATCGAATTCATTGAACAGCCCGTCAAGCGAGGCCAGGATGATGCACTCGATGGTCTGCACTCCCCAATCCCCATCGTCGCCGACGAATCCTGCACCGACCGCAGTTCGTTGCCGGCATTGGTAAACCGCTACCAAGGCATCAACATCAAGCTCGACAAGTGCGGTGGGCTGACTGAGGCGCTGGCGCTGGCGCGCGAGGCCCGTGCGCTGGGTTTCGACGTCATGGTGGGCAACATGTGCGGCACCTCACTGGGCATGGCCCCCGCCTTCCTGGTGGCGCAACTTGCCCGTTGGGTCGACCTGGATGGACCCCTGCTCCAACGGGAAGACCGACCTGATGCGATGCGATACGCCAATGGGACGGTCGAGCCGCCCGCCGCGAGTCTTTGGGGCTGATGAGCCCTCCGGTCCACCGATACACCCCTCGAACACACACCATGGACACATCAAAGTCGAGCGTACCGTCAAGCGAGATGGCGCTGAACGCCCAACAGATCGACTTCCGCTCCGCCATTCGCCAGCGCGACTATCGGCTGATGGTCTCGATCCCCAACAAACCGGCCCCAAAAGAAGGCCATCCCGTCGTCTACCTGATCGACGGCAATCTGCACTTCGGCATCGCCGTGGACACGATGCGCATCCAGGCATGCTGGCCCGACACGCGCGATGCCGTCATCGTGGGCATCGGCTATCCGACCGACACGGTGACTGAGGCGCTGACCCTGCGCATGGACGACCTGACCACGCCGCTGCAAGAGTCATTGGCCAACACCCCGTGGTACCGCAAGATGCCGCCTCCACCCAATGGCTACGGCAAGATGGATGACTACTTGCGCATGATCGACGAGGAGATCAAACCGCGCGTGGCTGAAATCGTGAGCGTTGACATGAGCGACCAGACGCTGATGGGCCACTCGTTGGGGGGGCTGACGACACTGCACGCCCTGTTCCGTCGAACGGCGTCGTTCCAGCACTTCGTGGCCATTGCGCCCTCGATCTGGTACAACAACCGTGAGGTGCTGGACCACGAGGCCGGCTTCGTCGAGCGCGTGCGCAGCGGTGAAGCGACGGCCCGTGCGCTCATCTCCGTGGGCGAACTGGAGTCCACCTTGCGCTACCCCTCGGTGGGTGCAGACAAGCTCCCTGCCAGCAAGGACGACTTCCAGCAAATGGTCGACTACTGCCGCATGGTGCCCAACACCCAAGAACTCGGCGCTCGGCTCGCGGCCGAGCAGCGGCCAGGCTTCACCGTCCAGACCGTGGTGCACATGGGAGACGACCACAACATGGTGCCTCCTGCGGGCATCGCCCGTGGCATCCGCTTTGCGCTGCGCAGCGAGTAGTCGAGGTGTCGCCCTCTCCGGCTTACGTGCTGCGTCTGCAGGTGGAACAGGCCTTGATCGACGAGGCCATGCACCACGCCACGGGATCGGTCCTGAGCGACGCTGCACTTCGACAGCAACTGGAGAGTTTCCATGACCACCAGCACTGAGGCCACGTCAATGCCCGCCAAGGCCTCGCTTGCCAGCTGGCTGAGTCTGGCCGTGTTGCTGATCTCTACGCTGTACACCTACGCCGACCGGCAGATCTT
>CAISJH010000255.1 GCA_903885585.1 uncultured beta proteobacterium | reverse complement strand
GCCGCCACCGTCCACAGCGGCGGCAGCAGCAGACCTGCCAGGGCCAGGGGCGTGACCAGCAAGGTCACCAGTGGGATGGCCACGAGGTTGGCCAGGAAGCCCACCACCGAGACCTGCTGAAAGAACACGAGCGTCAGCGGCGCGAGGCCCGCGGTGGCGATGGCCTGGGTACGCAGCAGCGGGGCCAGCTGCCCATGCCACGCCTGCATCAGGGCGGCACGTGCCCACCCCACGGAGGCCGGCGCAACAGCCGGCGCCGCGGCCGAGGGGCCAACGCTGTCAGCAGAGGCCGATGCCCAGCCTCCCGGGGGCACTGCCGCACCGAACGCCGCCGCGCTCGCCTCCCCCGCGGCCAAGCCGCGAGCGGGCCGATGGGACACGGGGTCGGACACCATCAGCAAGCCCACGGCAAAGAACGAGAGCCAGAACCCCGGCTGGCCCAAGGCCCAGGGGTCGGCCAGCGTCACCACCACAGCCGAGGCCAGCAGCACCCCGGGCCCGGGCCAGTGGCGCCCCGTCAGGCGCAGCCCCACCACCACGGCCAGCATCAACACCGTGCGCTGCGCCGGCACGCCCCACCCCGCCACGGCGGCATAGCCCGTGGCCAGCACCAGGCCGCCCAGCAGCGCGGCACTCTGGGCCGGCCACCACAGCATGAGCCGGGGGCTGCGCCGCCAGGCCCAGCCCACCGCTGCCGCGGCCAGCCAGGCCCACATGGTCACATGCAGGCCGCTGATGCTCATCAGGTGCGCCACCCCCGTGGTACGGAACAGCTCCCAGCCCTCGCCGTCGATGGCGGCCTGGTCGCCCACCGCCAGCGCCGCCAACACGCCGGCGGCGGCCGGATCGGCCACGCGCAGAAGGATCGCGTCTCGCCAATGCTGGCGCAGCCGCTCCAGCGGGTGGGCTACCGCCACCTCCAGACGCTGTGCGCCGGGGCGCACATGCCCCGTGGCGCGCAGGTCCTGCTCGAACAGCCAGCGCTCCAGGTCAAAACCGTGCGGATTGACGGCGCCATGCGGGCGCTTCAGGCGCACGGGCAGGCGCCAGCGGTCGCCAGCCATCATGGGCACGGACGGGCGGCTCAACGCAAAGTCAACGTCCCACCCCTGAAACCATCCCAGCGAGAGACGCGGCGGCACGTTCACAGGCTGACCCTCGGGCGTGGCCCGGTGGGCGCTCTCCACCTCGAAGACGAAGCGCACGCCCACCGCACTGGTGCGCGGCAGCGAGGCCACGGTGCCGGTGAGCACCAGATCCAGCCCCTCGAGCGCGGGCTCCAGCGCCTGCTGCAAGCGGGCCGAGGCCCGCAGGTCGGTGCTGGCCCAGCCCAGGCAGAACAAGCCAGCCAAAAGCAGCACCGAGGCCCACGCCCCGGACTCCCTCAAGTGCAGTCCGTCGGCAGGTCGACGCGGATCGGTAAAGCGACCCAACCCGCGGCTCCAGGCGCCCAGCAAGGTGACCACGCTGGCCCCGAGCAGCAGCGCCCAGGCGTGGGGAGACGGCAGCACCTGCCCCTGCTGAAGCTGCCAGGCCGTACCCGCCAGCCAGGCCAGCGCCAGGCCCACACCACCCAGATGTCCTGAACGCCCGAACCGGGACGCCTGCCCGCCCGTGTGCATGCCACCCCTCCCTGGCCCGTGCAACGCCCGCCGCGCCGGGCAGTGGCCCTGCCCCCGGACCACCGCACCTCACGGCAGCCGGGCCTGTGCAGCCAAGTGTAGGATTCCCGCATCCCAGTTTGAACACCGCACACTCCCCATGACCATCGCCCAACGCCTTGCCGATCTCGGCATCACCCTGCCCGCCGTGGCCACCCCGGCCGCAGCCTACGTGCCCTTCGCCCGCACGGGCAACCTCATCTTCCTGTCCGGTCATATCGCCAAGCAGGACGGCAAGGCCTGGGTGGGCCAACTGGGCCTGACCATGACCACGGCCGAAGGGCAGCAGGCCGCCCGCGCCGTGGCCATCGATCTGCTGGGCACGCTGCAGGCCGCGGTGGGGGATCTGGCGCGCATCCAGCGCATCGTGAAGGTGATGAGCCTGGTCAACAGCACCGCCACCTTCACTGAACAGCATCTGGTGACCAATGGCTGCTCCGAGCTGATGCAGCAGGTGTTTGGCCAGGAGGTGGGCGCACACGCGCGCAGCGCCTTCGGCGTGGCGCAGCTGCCCATGGGCGCCTGTGTGGAGATCGAGCTCATCGCCGAGGTGGCGTGAAGGCGAGCTGGCGCACCCCGCCCTGCCCTCGTTGTACGGCCCCATGAACCGCCTGTTCAGCCGCCCGACGGCGGTATTGCTGCTGATCGCCGTTGCGAGCCTCGCCGCCATCGGCGCTGCCTTGGTGTCGCAGCACGTCTTCGACATGCAGCCCTGCCCCTGGTGCGTGCTGCAGCGCGCGGTGTTCGCGGCCATCGCCTTGGTGGCCTTGGTGGGCGCCCTGCTGCGGCAGCGGCTGGTGCAGGCAGGCGCGCTGCTGGCCACCGAGCTGCTGGCCACCGCCGGCGCAGCGGCGGCGCTGTGGCAGCACTTCGTGGCCAAGTCCTCGTCTTCCTGCAACCTGACCCTGGCCGACCGCATCGTCAGCGGACTGCAGCTCGACGCCCTGGCGCCGGAGGTCTTTGCGCCGCGCGCCTCGTGCGCCGACGCTGCCGTGGACCTGCTGGGGCTGCCCTACGAGTTCTGGAGCCTGGGCCTGTTTGCGGCGCTGAGCGCAGCGGCCATCTGGACCCTGGTGCGCCTGCTGCAGCGTTGACGACGGGCCAAGCCCTGGGGGATCAGGGAAAGCCTTGATGCCGCCAGCCGATCAGGCTGCTAGCGTCCGTTCCACGTGTGAACCTGCCACCAGCAGCAGGACACGGCAGGGAGCACACCACCATGGGCCCAGCAGCCTCGGCAGTTCGCGCCACCGACGACGAAGGTGTGGTGCAGGCGTACATCCACGCCCGGTTCATTGACCTGTTTCTGAGCCAGAGCAAGCGCGCGCAGGCCGGGCAGGTGGTGTCTGCGCTGCTGGTCGCCTTCATCTGGATGCAACCCGCCACCGCGTGGTGGGCAGGCGGCTGGCTGTTGCTGGCGCTGCTGGTGACCGCCTGGCGTGCACTCAAGACCGAGGCTTTCGTACGGCAAGGGCCAGGCAGCTCGGCCACGGTCAGGGTGGCCTTGGTGCTGGGCATCAACGGCGTGCTGATGTCGCTGCCGCTGTTCGGCTTTGCGTTCATGTCGGAGGTCGAGCGCGCGGCGCTGTCCATCATCCTGATCGCGCTGGCCACGGGGTCGGTCGGCACCACGGCGGGCTATCGCAACGTCTTCCTGGCCTTTGGTGCGCCCATGCTGGTGCCGCTGGCCCTGGCCTGGGTGCTGAGCGCGCACCCCAACGAATCGGCAGCCACCGCCGCCGGGCTCGGGGTGCTGATCCTCATCTTCCTGGCGTTTCTGGTGAGCGTGGCCAAGCAGCAGTACCGGGTGTTCGAGGATTCCTGCCGCATACGCTTTGCGGAAAGCCGGCTCAACGCCCAGTTGCAGCGTGCGCTAGAGAACGAGAGCGAGGCCCACCGCACCAAGACCCAGTTCCTGGCAGCGGCCAGCCACGACTTGCGCCAACCCATCCACAGCATGAACGTGCTGGTGGCGGCGCTGAGCATGCGCGACCTCGACGACCGCTCACGCGACATCACCCGCCTGCTGGGCACTGTCAATCAGACCTTGGCCACCCAGCTGGACGCGCTGCTGGACATCTCGCGGCTGGATGCCGGCACCATTACCCCGGCACGCAGCCTCCAGCAGCTGGAGCGCCTGGTGGCCGAGCATTACCAGCTCATGGAGCCGGGTGCGGCGAGCAAGGGCCTGAGCTGCCAGCTGACGCTGCAGGGCTCGCTGCCGGTGTGGACCGACCCTGCCCTG
>CAISJH010000254.1 GCA_903885585.1 uncultured beta proteobacterium | reverse complement strand
TGAAGGACTTGCTGGATCCGCACTTCGCGCGGCGCACGGCCGCCCAATGGCTGCAGGCTTTTGCCGACGCAGGTGTGCCCTGTGCGCCGATCAACGGCTATGGCGAGGCCCTGGCAGACCCGCAAGCGGTCCACCTGCAGCTGGTGCAGCAACAGACCTTGCCGGGCGGCACACACACGCGCACCGTGGGCTGCCCCGTGCGCCTGGACGGCCAACCCGTGGCGGTGGACACTCGGCCGCCTGCGCTGAACGAACACGCCGCTGAACTGCGAGCCGGGGCCAACGCCATCCAGCCCTCGCCCCGCTGAACCCACAGGCCTGGCCATGCACGACATCCGCCCGCTCCGAGACTTCGTCATCGCCATGACGCAGTTGGTCGACAAGAGCCCGAGTGAGGCCACTGTTCTGAGCCAGGGGCGTGAGCTGCTCGCCACCCTGCTGGCGCAGGAGAACTGGCTGCCCGAGGCGTTTGCCGCCGTGCGCCCAGACCGGTACGCGCAATACCTGCTGCATGCAGACCCGCTGGAGCGGTTCTCGGTGGTGAGTTTCGTTTGGGGGCCGGGACACCGCACGCCGGTGCACGACCACACGGTCTGGGGCTTGGTAGGCGTGCTGCGCGGCGCCGAGCGCTGTGACGAGTTCAGCCTCTCAGGCCCTGACGCAACACCGGCCGAGACCGGACGCAGCCACGTGATGCAACCAGGCGACATCGAGGCGGTGTCGCCCACGGTGGGCGATTGGCACCGGGTGAGCAATGCCCGTGCAGAGGGCCCCACCATCAGCATCCATGTGTACGGCGCCAACATCGGGGCGGTGCGCCGCCACCGGCTGGACGACGCCGGCCAGGTGCTCGAGTTCGTCTCGGGCTACGACAGCACCGTCGTCCCCAACCTCTGGGACCGATCCAAGGTCCCTCCGCCAGCGCGCTGAGGTCCCACATTGAGCACGATGACGCCGCAACCTGAAATCGTGCGCACCGAGCAGGCGTCGGGCGTGCTCACGCTGACCATGAACCGCCCGGAGCGGGGCAACGCCCTGTCAGCCGAGCTGGTGGAGGCTCTGCTCGAAGCGCTGCGTGCCGCCATGGCGGACGATACGTTACACACAGTTGTGCTGCGCGGTGCGGGGCGCCACTTCTGCACGGGGCTGGACCTGTCTGACCTGGACCAGACCAGCGACGGCGAGCTGCTGTGGCGGCTGGTGCGCATCGAGATGCTGCTGTCCCTGGTGTGGCACGCCCCGAAGCGCACAGTGGCCGTGGCCCAGGGGCGCGCCTGGGGCGCGGGTGCCGACCTGCTGGTGGCCTGTGAGCAGCGGGTGGTCTTGCCAGGCGCCACGCTGCGCTTTCCGGGGGCGCAATTCGGCATCGTGCTGGGCACGCGCCGGCTCGCCTTGCGCATGGGCAGTGCCGCCGCGCGGGCGGTCGTCACCGAAGGTGGTGAACTGAGCGCGCCACAGGCCCTGGCCTGCGGCCTGGCCACCCATGAGCAGGAACCCGCATGGTCGGCACCCAGGGTGGATAGCGGCACGGCAGCGGCCCTGTACGCCGCCACGCGGGCGGCCGACGGCGGCGACCAGCGGGATGCGGATCTGGCGGCGCTGGTGCGGTCCGCCGCACAGCCCGGACTTCAGGCGCGGGTGCGGCGCTACGTGGCATCGCTCAAGGCCTCGGAGCCTCGACCGGCATGAGGCAAGGCGCAGGAAAGGTCGCAGAGGCTGCAGAGGCGACAGACGCCAGCCTGCCGCCGTCCTCCTCACCCGGCACCTCGTGGGCCCTGGCAGCGGGCCTGGCTATCGTGTGCGTCTGGGGCGCCAACTTTGCCGTGCAGAAGGCCCTCTTCGAGGTGCTGCCTCCGGCCGGGCTGCTCTTTGCCCGCTACCTGTTGATGCCGCTGTGTGCCGCCTTGCTGCTGATGTGCAGCCCGGGCGCGCGCAAGCCGCTGCCGCGCGCGGACCTGCT
>CAISJH010000253.1 GCA_903885585.1 uncultured beta proteobacterium | reverse complement strand
TGGCCGACGTGGCCATCATCGGTGCCGGCATGGCCGGGCTGGCGCTGGCGCCGGCCCTGCAGCACCGTGGCATGGCGGTGGCCCTGTATGACGAGGCCCCGGCCGGGCTGGAAGGCCCCTGGGCCACCACGGCCCGCATGGAGACGCTGCGCTCCCCCAAGCAGCTGGCCGGGCCGGCGCTGGGCCTGCCGTCGCTGACCTTCCGCGCCTGGTTCGAGGCGCAGTTCGGCGCGCAGCAGTGGGAGGCGCTGGACAAGATCCCGCGCCTTCAGTGGATGGACTACCTGCGCTGGTACCGGCGCGTCCTGCAGTTGCGCGTGCACAACGAGCACCGGGTGACCGATGTGCTGCCCCGCGCCGACGGGCTGGTGGCTTTGCGCCTGCAGCATGCTGGCCAGGCGCTCACGGCCTATGCGAGGCGCCTGGTGCTGGCCACCGGCCGTGCCGGGCTGGGCACCGGCTCGGTCCCGCCCTGGACGCAGGCCCTGCCGCGCGAGCGCTGGGCGCATTCCGCCGACGACCTCGACCACGAGCGCCTGCGCGGCCTGCGCGTGGGCGTGGTGGGCGCAGGGGCTTCGGCCATGGACAGCGCGGCCACCGCGCTGGAGCACGGTGCGCAGCGCGTGCATCTGCTGGTGCGGCGGCCCGACCTGCCGCGCGTCAACAAGGGCAAGGGTGCCGGCAGCCCGGGCTTCGTGCATGGCTACGCCCGGTTGGGCGACCCATACAAGTGGCGCATCCGCCACTACATCCACACCCAGCAGGTGCCACCGCCCCACAACAGCACGCTGCGCGTGTCGGCCCACCCCAACGCTTTCTTCCACCTCGGCTGTGCGGTGCAGGGTGCGCACGAGCAGGACGGGGCGCTGCTGGTGCGCACCTCCGCCGGACCCATCGCGCTGGACTTCCTGATCTTCGCCACTGGCTTTGCCATCGACTGGGCGGCGCGGCCGATGCTGCGGCACGTCGCGCCGTTCGTGCGCCCCTGGCACGAGCGCTGGACGCCGCCACCGGGCGAGGAAGACGCCGAACTGTCCGCCTCGCCCGACCTGGGCCCGGACTTCGAGTTCCAGGTGCGCGAGGGCCAGACCTGCCCGGGGCTGGAGCGCATCCACTGCTTCTGCTACCCCGCGGCCCTGTCGATGGGCGTGATCACCGGTGACATTCCCGCCATCAGCGAGGGGGCCTTGCAACTGGCCACCGGCCTGGCCGGGCTGCTGTACGCCGAGGACCACGAAAACCACTTCGCCCGCATGCAGGCCTATGCCGAGCCCGAGCTGCTGGGCGACGAGTGGGTGCCTTCGCCCTTGCCCAGCTTCAGTGTTGATGACCTCGGGCCTGTCTCCGCCTCCCCTTCCGAAGCGAGCCTTCCATGACCACCCGCACAGACTCCGGCCCGGCCGCAGCCGCCTCCGATGTGATCGACACCGCTGCGGGCCTGGCGCCGAGCAGTGCGCTGCAGACCGCCCGACGCTTCCGCTCCACGGTGGTGGAGGCCACGCAGGCCAGCCACGAGGCCCTGCTGTACGAGCCTGTGACCCGCCTGTCCACGGCCGACCGCCTGCGTGTAGCCGTGCACTGCTGTGAGGCCGCCGAAGCGCACCAGCTGGCAGCGCACTACCGTGCTCTGCTCGTGCAGCAGCCCGCAGGCGACGCTTCCACGCCCACTTTGCCGGCCATGCTGACCTGGGCCGGCCTGCTCACCACTGACCCGCGCCGCGGCGACCGTGCAGCCCTGCAGGCGCTCAGGGCGGCGGGCCTGGCAGACCCCGCCATCGTGGCGCTGGCGCAGCTGGTGGCCTTCCTGTCCTACCAGACCCGCGTGGTGGCCGGCTTGGTGGCGCTGGAAGCGGCCTTGCTCAGCCCCGAGTCCCAGGCCCCCGGCTCGAC
>CAISJH010000252.1 GCA_903885585.1 uncultured beta proteobacterium | reverse complement strand
CACGTCGGCCTGACGCTGGGCGGCATCACCGGCCGCCTCGTGGCCGAACTGGCCAGCGGCGTGCCCACCTCGATGGACCTTGCGCCGCTGGCGCCGCACAGGTTCTGAGGGACAGTCGCTCGAATGGGCTTGCCAGGGCCGCCGGCCCGGCACCGTCAGGGCCTTGAGTCACTCACGGGCTTGTCACGCGTCTGTCCTCAAGCGCAGGCGCAGCCGGGCGGTGTCAGGCTCGTCGTGTGCGGGATCGATCGCAAAGCCCAGCTGGCGGGCCAGCTCCAGCATGCGTTCGTTCTCCTTGAGCACATCACCCACCATGCACTGCGTGCCCCGGGTCTCGAAGTGCCGGATGAGCTTGCGCATCAGCAGTTCGCCCAGGCCGCCGCCCTTGAGGTCTGAGCGCACGGTGATCGCAAATTCGGCTTCCTGGTTGTCGGGGTCGGCCACGGCGCGGGCCACGCCCAGGGTCTCCTCCACACCGTCGGCAGCCGGGGCGGTGGCGATGAAGGCCATCTCGCGCTCGTAGTCGATCTGGGTCAGTCGCGCCATCTCGGTGGGGCCGATCTGGCGGCGGCTGTAGAAGAAGCGCATGCGCATGTCCAGTGCGTCCAGCTTCTCGACGAAGGCGGCGTGTTGCAGGCCGTCCTCGGGGCGGATGGGGCGCAGCACCAGCGAGCGGCCGTGCCAGTCCACGGCTTCCACCAGGTCTTCCGGGTAGGGCCGAATGGCGAAGTGCTCGGCGCCGCCCGGACGGGTGGTGCTCACCCGCACCCGGGCGTCCAGGGCCACCGCGCCTTGTGCGTCGCACAACAAGGGGTTGATGTCGATCTCGGCGATGCGCGGTTCGGTGGCCAGGAGCTGTGACACCGCCATCAGCGTGTCGACGACAGCGTCGATGTCCGCCGCGGGAACGTCGCGCCAGCCGTGCAGCAGGCGCGCCACGCGGGTGCGTTCGATCAGGCCGCGAGCCAGCGCGGCGTTCAGCGGTGGCAGTGCCACGGCGCGGTCGGCCACCACCTCCACGGCGGTGCCGCCCTGGCCGAAGAGCAGCACCGGGCCGAACTGCGGGTCCACGCTGGCGCCCACAATCAGCTCCAGCGCGCGCGGGCGCCGCACCATGGGCTGCACCGTGAAGCCGTCGATGATCGCGTCCGGGCGGCGTTGTGCCGCCCGGGCCAGGATGGCTTGCGCGGCGGCGCGCACATCCTGTGCGGTCTCCAGGTTCAAGGCCACGCCGCCGATGTCGCTCTTGTGCGAGATCTGCGCCGACAGCACCTTCAACACGACCGGAAAGCCCAGGGCCTGGGCCGCCGCAGCTGCAGCCTCGGGCGTGGGCGCCACGATGGTGGTGGCCACCACGGGCACTCCGGCCGCCGCGAGCAAGGCCTTCGCCTCGGGCTCGGTGAGCAACTCGCGGCCTTCGCGCAGGGCGCTGTCGATGAGGGCGCTGATGGAGGAGGGCGCCGCGACCTTGAGTGCCGGATCGACGGCGGCCTGCGCGGGGGCCAGAACGCCAACAGGCTGCCCCGCACCCAAGCGCCGCAGCGGCGGCGTCTGCATCAGCTCGAACTGGTTGCGCCGGTAGGTGGCCAGCATGGCAAACGCCCGCACGGCTGATTCCGGGGTGTCGTGGCAGGCGATGCCGGCAGCATCGAAGATGCGGCGCGCTTCTTCCACCGCCCGTGCCCCCAGCCAGCAAGCCTGCAGGCGCCCGGGCGCGGCGCGCAGCAGCGGGCCCAACTCGGCCACCAGGGCGCGCGCGATGTCGGCGCTGGGCACGATGGCGGTTGGCGCGTGCATGAAGAGCACCGTGCCGGTGGCCGGGTCCTGCAGCAAGGTGCGCAAGGTGTGCACGTAGCGCTCCACAGGCGCGTCGCCGATGATGTCCACCGGGTTGGCACGCGACCAGTTGGCCGGCAGCCCGGGCTCCAACGCCGCCTTCATGGTCTCGGTCAGGGGCGCCAATGGCACGCCCTCGCGCGCGCAGGCGTCGGCGGCCAGCACGCCGGCGCCGCCGCCATTGGTCACCAGCATCAGCGACGAGGCCCAGGGGCTTTGCGTGGCCACGTCACTGACGATCTGGCCCTTGAAGTGCGACAGGGTCTCGGCGGCGTCAAAGAGGTCTTGCAGCGTGTCCACGCGCAGCATGCCGGCGCGGCGGATGGCGGCGTCCAGCACCAGGTCGGAGGCCGCCAAGGCGCCCGTGTGCGAGGCCGCGGCCGCCTGGCCCTGGGCCGAGCGTCCAGCCTTGACGATCAGCACCGGCTTGTTGCGGGCTGCGGCGCGGGCCGCCGACATGAACTTGCGCGCGCCCTCCACCGACTCGGCATACAGCAGGATGGCGCGCGTGTGCGGGCAGCCGGCCAGCCAGTCCAGCAGGTCGCCGAAGTCCACATCGGCATGCTCACCCAGCGAGATGCAGTGGGAAAAGCCGATGCCGCGGGCGGCCGCCCAGTCCAGCATCGCCGTGACCAGCGCGCCCGACTGCGAGACGAAGGCCAGGCTGCCGGGCTGGGCGTCCAGATGGGCGAAGCTGGCGTTCAGGCCGGCGTACGGTGACAGCAGGCCCAGGCAGTTGGGTCCCAGGATGCGCAGCAGGTGCCGGCCGGCAGCGGCCAGCATGGCGGCCTTGGTGGCAGCGTCCAGCCCCGCGGTCAGCACCACGGCCGCCCGCGTGCCGCGCGCGCCCAGCGCATCGATCAGCCCGGGCACGCTGGCCGGCGGCGTGCAGATCACGGCCAGGTCGGGTGGCGCTGGCAAGCCCGCCACGTCGGGGTAACAGGTGTCCTCGCCCAGCTGATTGCGCTTGGGGTTGACCGGCCAGCGGGGGCCCTTGAAGGCGCCTTGGCGGACGTTTCGCCAGACGGTGGCGCCTACGCTGCCGGCGCGGTCAGAGGCGCCAAAGACCGCCACCGAGCGGGGGGCGAAGAGCTGATCGAGGTGGCGGATGGTCATGATGACAGGCGGTGCGGCCGGGAGATCCCGAGTGTGCCGCTCCATCACTTCGTGAAGATGACGGGACGAGCCTTGCGTCTGGACAAGGCTGTCGGGTGGCGGGCCGCTACGGTGGGGACCGCGCGCAGTGCGACCCGAGAGCCGATGCCCCACCTTCCCAGGAACCACCTCACCCAACGCACCTACGCCATGGTCCTGGCCGGTGGCCGGGGCAGCCGCCTGCACCAGTTGACGCAAGGCCGCGCCAAGCCCGCGGTGCCGTTTGCGGGGCAGCTCAAAATCATCGACTTCACGCTCAGCAATTGCGTGAACGCCGGCATTCGCCGCATCGGGGTACTCACGCAATACAAGGCGCAGAGTCTGATCCGGCACATCGAGCGCGGCTGGGGCTTTCTGTCGCACTCCTTGGGCGAGTTCATCGACATTGCGCCGGCGCAGCAGCGCCACGGCGAGGGCTGGTACGACGGCACGGCCGATGCCGTGTGGCAGAACCAGGGCCTGATCCGTGAGGCAGGGCCCGACCATGTGCTGGTGCTGGGGGGCGACCACGTCTACAAGATGGACTACTCGGTGATGCTGCAGGAGCATGTGGAGCGCGGGGCCGAGCTGACCGTGGCTTGCATCGAGGTGCCGGTGGCCGAGGCCTGCGGTCTGGGCGTCATGGCCGTGGACGAGGACGAGCGCATCGTGGCCTTTGAGGAGAAGCCCGCCTGCCCGACGCCGCTGCCGTCGCGCCCGGGGCTTGCACTCGCCAGCATGGGCGTGTACGTGTTCAACGCGGACCTGCTGTTCACCGAACTCGCTTCCGATGCCGCCGACAGCACCTCGACGCATGACTTTGGCCATGACCTGATCCCGCGGTTGATCCAGGGCCGGCGCGCCTATGCGCACCGCTTCGCCCGCAGCTGCATCAACTCGGTGGACGGCCGCCCGTACTGGCGCGACGTAGGTACGGTGGACGCCTACTGGGAGGCCAACATGGACCTCACGCGGGTGCTGCCGGAGTTGAACCTGTACGACGACGGCTGGCCCATCCTGAGCCAGATCCCGCAGCTGCCCCCGGCCAAGTTCGTCTTCGACGAGGAGGGCGGTCGGCGCGGGTTTGCCGTGGACTCGCTGGTGGCCAGCGGCTGCATCGTCAGCGGTGCGGTGGTGCGGCGCTCGGTACTGTTCTGCAAGGCTCGGGTGGACGAGGGCAGCCTGGTGGAGGATTCTCTGGTGCTGCCGGACACCCGCATCGGTCGCGGCGTGACGCTGCGCCGCGCCATCGTGGACAAGCGCTGCCGCCTGCCTGACGGCTTCACCGCCGGCGTGGACCGTGCGGCCGACTTGGCGCGCGGTTTTCACGTCACGCCTGCAGGCATCACGCTGGTGACGCAGGAGATGCTGGAGGCCCGGCCCGTGCATGCAGCGCCGGGGGCGGCCGGCGGGGACTGAAGTCCGCAGGCATCATGCGGCCATGCGCCGCTTTGCCGACCTCTACCAGTCGCTGGACGCCAGCACGGCCACCACGGCCAAGGTGGCGGCCATGGTGGCCTACTTCCGCGACGCGCCGGCCGATGACGCTGCCTGGGCGGTGTACTTCCTGGCCGGGGGCAAGCCCCGGCAGGTGGTGCCCACGGCGCTGCTGCGGCAGACGGCCTGCGCGGTGGCCGGCATCGACGTCTGGCTGTTCGAGGAGTGCTACCAGGCTGTGGGCGACCTGGCCGAGACCATCTCCCACGTGCTGCCACCCCCGGCTGCCCACAACGACGAGGGCCTGGCCCACTGGGTGGAGCAGCGGCTGCTGCCGATGAAGGGGCTGGGGCCGGCCGAGCAGGCGCAGCACCTGCGTGAAGCCCTGGACATGCTGGACGCACAGGGTCGCTTTCTGCTGGTGAAGCTGATCGGCGGAGGCTTCCGGGTGGGGGTGAGCAAGCTGCTGGTGCAACGCTCGCTGGCGCAGTGGGCCGACATCGACCCCAAGACCGTGGCCCAGCGCATGATGGGCTACACCGACGCGCGGCACACGCCCAGCCCGCAGCGCCTGCAAGCGCTGGTGGCCCGCGAAGGTGAACACACGCTGGACGCCGGCCACCCCTATCCCTTCTTCCTGGCCCATGCGCTGCCTCAGCCCCCTGGCGTGGAGAGCCTGGGCGCGGTTTCAGACTGGCTGGTGGAGTGGAAGTACGACGGCATCCGTGCCCAGGTGGTGCGCCGGGCCGGGCAGGCGTGGATCTGGTCGCGCGGCGAGGAACTGGTCACCGAGCGCTTTCCCGAGGTGGTGGCACAGGTGCAGGCCCTGCCTGAGGGCACGGTGCTGGATGGCGAGGTGCTGGTGTGGCCGGCGGGTCAGCCCAGCCCGTCATCCTTTCACCTGCTGCAGCAGCGCATCGCCCGCAAACAGTTGAGCAAGAAGGTGCTGGCGCAGGCGCCGGTGCGCTTTGTGGCGTATGACCTGCTGGAGCAGGACGGGGTGGACTTGCGCAGCCAGCCGCAGCAACTGCGCCGCGAGCGCCTGCAGGCCCTGCTGGGCGCGCTGCCGGGTCGGCCCGTCGACCTCTCGCCCGAGGTGCAGGCTGCCGACTGGGCGGCTTGCGCCGCCCTGCGCCAGACGGCGCGAGAGCGTGGTGTCGAAGGCTTCATGCTCAAGCACCGGGCTGCGCGCTATGGCAGCGGGCGCACCAAGTCTGATGGCACCTGGTGGAAGTGGAAGGTGGACCCGTTGACCGTGGACGCCGTGCTGATCTATGCCCAGGCCGGCCACGGCCGCCGCGCCAGCGTCTACACCGACTACACCTTCGCCGTGTGGAGCCGCGCGCCGAAGGACGCCGCCGAGGCCGCCGCGGTGTTGGAGGCCATCGGCCGCCGTGAGCCGGCCCGGCCGGAAGCCTTGCAGCTGGTCGCCTTTGCCAAGGCCTACTCCGGCCTGAGTGATGCCGAGTTTGCCCGCGTGGACAAGGTGATCCGCGCCAACACTTTGGAGAAGTTCGGCCCTGTGCGCAGCGTGGCGCCCAGCCTGGTCTTCGAGCTGGCCTTCGAGGGCCTGAACGCAAGCCCGCGCCACAAGAGCGGCATCGCGGTGCGCTTTCCGCGCATGCTGCGCATCCGGGACGACAAGCCTTTGCACGATGCCGACACGCTGCAGACGCTGCGCAGCCTGATGGCCACCCAGGGCCAGGCGCCGGGCGGCTGACCCGCCCGAGCGTGCCCCATTAACGCTGCTAGAGCGCCCCCGGCTGGGTCTCCAGCGCCGGGTTCTGCCAGCGGCGGGCCCACTCGGCGAAGTAGGCCGCCGGCATGGGGCGCGCCAAGCGGTAGCCCTGGCCTTCGTCGCAGCCCAGGTCGCGCAGCAGCGCAAAGGCCTCGGGCGAGTCGATGCCCTCGGCCACCACAGACAGCCCCAGGTTGTGGGCCAGGTCGATGGTGGAGCGCACGATCTTGGCGTCCGCCGGATCGGTCTGCATCGACATGACGAAGCTGCGGTCGATCTTCAGCTCGTCCAGGGGCAGGCGCTTGAGGTAGGCCAGCGACGAATAGCCGGTGCCGAAGTCATCGATCGACAGCCGCAGGCCCTGCTCGCGCAACTTCAGCAGGGTCTGCAAGGACCTCTCCGGGTCCTCCATGATCGAGCTCTCGGTGATCTCCAGGGTGAGCTTTTTGGGGTCCACCGCGCTGCGCTGTGTCAATTGCTGCACCTTGGCGGGAAAGTCCTGGTCGAGCAGGTCGCGCGCCGACAGGTTGACCCCGAACTTCATGGCCGGCCAGGCGGGACCGATGGAGGCGGCGTACCGTGCCGTCT
>CAISJH010000251.1 GCA_903885585.1 uncultured beta proteobacterium | reverse complement strand
GGGTCGGTGGTGTCGGAAATCAGGGTGTCCTTGCCATGGGCGCACAAGATGCTGAAGACGTCTTGCCCGGGCTGCAACGGCACCCGGAAGCAGGCCGCCACGGCAGGCGCACGCTTACCCTTGCCGGTGCGCCCTAGCAGGGCGCCCGCGGAGGCCTGGCGCAGGCAGATGATGACCCGTTGGGCCTCCAGCGCGTCCAGCAGGGCCTGGGTGGTCTGCTCCAGCACCTGGTCGAAAGGCGTTTCGGCCAATGCCCATTGGCTCACGCTGGCCAGGGCCTGGGACAGCCCGCTGGTCATGCGCTCCTGCGCGGCCAGATTGGGCTTGCGTGCGGGCTTCTCTTTGGCCACGGGGCGATGGGGGGAGACCGGGGGGCTGGCCGGCCCTGCTGCAGCGTCTCCCAAGCCGGCCGGGCCAGCTCCTGCCGTGCTGGACTTGCTTGCGGCCCCTGATGCAGCGCCTGCAGGCGCCTCGGCAGGCTGCCTGCGGTCGGCTGCGCCTCTGCGGTCGGTGCCGTCACGCGCGGCCGTCTGCCCGCTCTTGCCGGGCTTGTTGGCTTTACCCGCCTTGGCGGGCGCTTCCCTGAAGCCCAGCATGACCCCCAGGGATTCCCAACTGTCCAGGCTCTGGATGCCGCCCGCGGGCCACTGCTCGACGTCCAGCGAAAGAGCGCCACCATAGCCTTCGGCAAACCGCTTGAGACACCCGGTGACCGTCTCGGCGCGGGCCTCTTCCGTGACACCGGCGGGCAAGGCTTGCAGCAGGCCCGACAGCTCGGTGGAGGCGGTGCACAGCACGCGCATGTACTCCTCGGGGCTGGCGGGTTGAGTGGGGTCTGACGGGTAGTGGCGCCGCAGGCTCTGAGACAGCGAGTCGGGCCACCCCCACTGGCGGGCCACCTCCACGCCGATGTCTTCGCAGCTCAGGCCCAGGATCTGGCGCGAGTTGCGCTGCAAGGCCTCGTGCCGGGCCGCGTGGTCCGCATCGGGGTGCGTGCTCTGCCACTCGGCCATGGCCGCCCGCAGGGCCGCCGCGTCCTCCGGGAAGTGCATCTCCACCAGCATCTGGCCCAGGTTCATGAACAGGGCCGTGAGATAGGCCCCCTCGAAGTGACGGCTGGAGTGGCAAAGCTCCTGCGCCAGCAGGCCCGAGAGCAGGGCGTTGCTGAAGGCCTGCTTGACCGGCTCCGCGCCCGGGCCCTTGGGTATGCGCTCGAACAAAATCAGCGAGCCTGCGAGCATGCCCACCGCCTGGAAGCCCATCAAGGACAAGGCCCGGTCGATGCTGGTGATGGAGCCCGCGCCCACCGAGCTGTAGTAGGCGGCGTTGATCAGACGCAGCAGCTTGGCCGTCAGCGCCACATCGTTGAGCACTTGGTCCGTGAAAGCGCGGCGGTGTGCGGTTTCCGACCGCGCGATCTTCTGGATGGAGCGGATGGAGTCGCGCAGGCTCGGAAAGTTGGTGTTCTTGCTGATGCGCTGCATCAGCCGGTTCAGCGCAGCTTCGCGCTCGGCGGCCTCTTTCTCTGCGGCTTCCCTCTCGGCCTGCGCGGCCAGCTCTTCGGGGCTCAGGGGCTGGCTGGGTGTCGGTCCGGGTGTTGGCTCGCCCTCAGCGGTCGGCTGTTGGGTCGCAGCACCGTCTGGCAACTCGGCGGACGCGGAGGTTTCTTGCTTGTCTTCAGCCGTCATGTGCCCACCCGCCGTTTCGCTCAAGCGATCTGGGCCGCGGCCACGGGGCCGACACCGCCGCGCGCGCCCGGAGTCACACTGCCAAAGCGCTGCGCAAACACCTCGTGCAGCGGTCGCGCGTCTCCGGGCGCCAGCCACAAGCGCAGCAAATGGCGCTGCCGCTCGGGCTCGGGCCAGTTCTCGAAGGCGGTACGGTCGTGCAGCAGGGTGTGGTTGTGCACCAGCTGGATGTCGCCGCGCTGCAATGTCATCAGGAAGTTCAGCGCCGGGTCGTTGGCCAGGGCGTCCAGCAGGTCCAGCGCCTGGTGCCAGTGCTCGTCCAGCCGCGGCGCGTTCTCGAAGCGCTGGGCCGATTCAATGTACTGGCGCTGATAGATGGCCGACATGCCACCCGCATGCCAATTGAACACCGGGATGGTGAAGAAGGGCTTCTGCCCCGGTGGCACCTCACCGCGTCGGTCCGTGGCCACGGGCTGCAGCAGCAACGCGGCCAGGTCCGGCCGCCGCTGGCGCATCTCGTTCCAGATCGTGTTGGAAG
>CAISJH010000250.1 GCA_903885585.1 uncultured beta proteobacterium | reverse complement strand
CGACCGTCAGAAGTTTCAGCTTGGGAAAGCACCCGCTTTGCCAGAGAATGCAGCACATGGAAGCTTCACGGCGACTTCTGACCGCTGGACGCGTCAGCCAACTCAGCGAAGCCTCAGCCTCCCTGCCAGCTTTCGCACACCTTTGCCACGGCGACGTGAAGCCCGCGCCGCCCGCCCCTTGGTGAAGAGCAACCCACCTTGCACCGGAACCTGATCAACCTGCTGGGGCACAGGGCGATGCCTTGGGCCATTCTGGTTCTGGGGCTGTTGATCACCTGGCAGGCCTGGCTGGGGCAGTCGCGCTACAACGAGGTGGAACTCCATGCGGAGTTCGAAGCGCGGGTGGTGGACGGAGCCAACCGCGTGCAATTGCGGATGGACTCTTACCAGCAAGTGCTGCGCGGCGTGGCCGGACTGCTGAGCGCGGGGGCCGAAGTGGACCGTCAGCAGTTCCGGGCCTATGTCCAGGCCTTGGGGTTGGCCGAGCGCTTTCCAGGCATCCAGGGCGTGGGGTTCAACATGTTGGTACCGGCGCAGGCCCGAGAAGCCCATGTGCTGGCGGTGCGGCGCAGCGGCGTGCCGGAGTACGACATCCGGCCCCCAGGAGCGCGCGACCCGTACACCGCCATCGTCTTCATCGAGCCCTTTGCCGGGCGCAACCTGCGGGCCCTGGGCTTTGACACCTACGCAGAGCCAATTCGCCGCGCCGCCATGGACCGCGCCTGGGAGACCGGACAGGGCGCACTCACAGGCCGGCTGACCCTGGTGCAGGAGACCACCCAGGACGTGCAGGCCGGCGTGCTGATGTTCCTGCCCCTCTACTACCACGCCGCAACTGCGGGCAATGCCGATGAACGGCGGGCTTCACTGCGCGGCTGGATCTCGGGCGTGTTCCGCATGAACGACCTGATGGCCGGCATCCTGGGAGCGCGGCGCGACGACGTGGCCATCAGGATCTACGACGGCAACGCCTTGCAGCCCGAGCAGCTGCTGTATGACAGCGACCCCAGCAGCACGCAGGCCGCAACGCGCGGACGCTTCAGCGCCCAGAGCGTCATCGAGGTGGCCGGCCGGCAATGGACCATGGCCTTCCAGTCCACGCCGGCCTTCGAAGAGCGGCTGCAGCAGGGGTCGGCCCGCCTGGTGGCCGGGGCGGGTCTGGGAGGCTCGGTGCTGCTGGCCATGCTGATGCACCTGCTGGCCCGCGGTCGCGAGCGTGCCGAGGCCGCCAGCCGCATCAAGAGCGAGTTCCTGGCCAACATGAGCCACGAGATCCGCACGCCCATGAACGCCATCATCGGCTTCAGCGGGCTGGCGCTGAAAACCGAGCTCAGCCAGCGCCAGCGCGACTACATGGCCAAGATCCAGGCCTCAAGCCGGCACCTGCTGGCGCTGATCAACGACATCCTGGACCTGTCCAAGATCGAGGCGGGCAAGGTCACGATCGAAGCCGCTCCCTTTGACCTGCTGGACGTCATCGACAACGTGGCCTCCCTGGTGTCACAGAAGTGCACGGAAAAGGGGCTGGAACTGATCGTGGACGTGGAGGCCCAGGTGCCCCAGGCGCTGGTGGGCGACTCCCTGCGCCTGGGCCAGGTGCTCATCAACTACGCCAACAACGCCGTCAAGTTCACCGAACAAGGCGAGATCACGCTGCGGGTGCGCTGCCTGCGCTCGCAGGCCGGTCGCGCCCTGCTGCACTTCTCGGTGGCCGACACGGGCATCGGACTCACGACTGAGCAGCAGTCCAGGCTGTTCCAGAGCTTCCAGCAAGCCGACGGCTCCACCAGCCGCAAGTACGGCGGCACCGGGCTGGGCCTGGCCATCTCGCGCCAGTTGGCCGCGCTGATGGGCGGCGAGGTGGGGGTACAAAGCCAGCCCGGGCAAGGCTCCACCTTCTGGTTCTCCGCTGAGGTGGGTGTGGCCGAGGCCGGGCGGCTGGCCCACGGGCCGCACCTGGCACCCTTGCAGGGTCGTCAGGTGCTGGTGGTGGATGACAACGACAGCGCCCGCACCGTGATCGCTTCGCTGCTGGAGGGCATGGGGCTGCAGGTGCACAGCGCCGCCTCTGGCGCCCAGGCCCTGCAGACGCTGAAGGACCTTCAAGCCGCCGGTCAGCGCTGCGAGGCCGCCTTCATCGACTGGCAGATGCCGGAGATGGACGGGGTGGAGCTCGCACGACAACTGCGCCGGATCTGGCCGCAGGACCATCCCCACCTGGTGATGGTCACCTCCCATGGCAGGGAGGAGGCGCTGGAGGTCTTCAGGCGGGCTCAGCTGGACCGCGTGCTGCTCAAGCCGGTCAATGCCTCGGTGCTGTTTGACGAGGTGTCGCGCCTGCTCGGCGCAGATTCTTCGTCAAACCTTCCCAGCCCGCGTGCCAACGCTGCGGCCACGGGGGTGCCCACGCATCTGCGCGGCTACCGGGTGCTGCTGGTGGACGACAACGAACTGAACCGCCAGGTGGCCACCGAACTGCTGCACGAGGCCGGCCTGGTGGTCGACACCGCGGAGAACGGGCAGGTCGCCGTCGATCGCATCCGCCACCACGCTTACGACCTCGTGCTGATGGACATGCAGATGCCCGTGATGGACGGCATCGAAGCCACGCTGGAAGTGCGCGAGCAGCCCGACCTGGCAGGCCTGCCCATCATCGCCATGACCGCCAACGCGCTGGCCGAAGACCGCGAGCGTTGCCTGGCCGCCGGGATGAACGACCACCTGGCCAAGCCCATCGAGCCCGAAATCTTGTGGGCCAAGCTCGCCCGCTGGCTGCGCCGCCGAGCAGACACGCAGGAGCCGGGAGCGGGTCAGTCGGCCGGCCCTGGCCCCGCCGCACCCACCTTGCCCGCTGACGAGCTGCCCTGGAACGTGCCCGGCATGGACGTGGAGCTGGGCCTGAGCCAGTTGATGGGCAAGCACGCCCTGTACCTCACGGTGCTGCGCCTGTTCGTGCGCGACCAGTCCAGCATGGTGGCCACCACGCGCCAGGCCTTGAACAGCGGCGACTTCGTCACGGCCGAGCGGCTGGCGCACACCCTCAAAGGCACGGCCAGCACCGTGGCAGCCCTGCCCGTGGCCGCGGCAGCGGGGCGTCTGGAGAAGGCCTGCCGGCAGCTCAAGAACGGGCAGGCGGTGGCTTGGGCCCCGTTGCTGGACGAACTGCGCACCGGGTTGGAGCCGCTGCTGGCCGCGCTCAAGGACCACCTGGACCGCCAGGACCGTACGCAAGAGGCCTGAGGCGATCAAGCCGGTTCGGCCCAGGCGGGGTCTGCGCGCCCTTCAATGCCCCATCTGGTGCACCTGGCCCATGGCTCGAGCCAGCACGGACGCCACCGAGGTCACCTGCAACCGAGACGCAAAGGCGGCCGACGCGGGCAACCTGAAAGCCGGCACGCTGTCAGTGACCACCAGCCGTGAGAGGTGCGAAGCCGACAGCGTCTTGTCGGCCTCGCCCACGAACAGGCCGTGCGCCGCGAAGGCCTGAACCGAGGCCGCGCCGGCGTGGTGCAGCGTCGCAGCGGCCTGGGCCAGGGTGCTGCCCGAGGCCACGATGTCGTCCAGCAGCAGCACGGTCGCGCCCTGCACGTCACCGGCCACCAACTGCCCGCTGGTCACCAGGCCGGCAATGCGCCGCTTGTCCACCATGGCAAAGCCCACCGGCAGCTTCCAGCGCGCCTGCAGATGCTCACGCCATCGCAAGGCCCGCTTCACACCGCCGGCATCTGGCGCAGCCACCACCACCGGCCGGCCGTTCCCGGCCACCCCGTCGGTGGGCTCGTCAAAGGCGTGCCAAGCGTCCAGGGTCAGCAAGGGGCAGCGGAATGCGTTCTGCACGGCCGACGGCTGGTGAGCTTCCAGCACGATCACCTGGTCGACCCCCGAAGCCTCCAGCCAGCGGGCCAACACCTGCGTGGCCAGCGGGTCGAAGGGCTGGGTGCGCGTATCCTTGCGGGCGTAGGCCAGGTAGGGCAACACCGCTGTGACCCTATGGGCGCCGTGATCGCGCACGGTGCTCAGCATGAAGAGCAGCCGCACCAGCTTGTCCTGGGGACTGGACTCGTCGTCGCCGTACAGCGACGCCAGCACGAAGACGTCGCAGCCCCGCGGGTCTTCCAGCGGCCGCCACTTGTGTTCACCGTCGTGAAACGGCCTGTGCTCCACCGGGGCCAGGGGCTCACCCAGACGTTCGGCCACGCCCTGGGCCAGCGCCGATGCACCGTCCAACGACAGCAACATCATCTTGCCGCCAACTCCTGCACCAGCTCCTTGAAGCGCGGCCACGGCATGGCGGGCCAGATCTCCGACTGGGCCTGCCCGGCGCTGCGCACCAGCACCGACACGCGGGTGGCTTCCTCCAAGTCTGGAGCCTCGATCACGTCCACGTAGTCCCAAGGCCCGAGCAAGGCCCAACTGTGGAGCCACTTCACCGCGGGGCAGTGGTGACGCACCTGCTCGGCCACGTGGCGCTCCAGCGTGGCGTAGGAGCGCGCCTGATGCAAGGCCTGCGGCGACAGGCGGGTGAGGAGCAGGAACTGCGGCATGCGTGGGGCCCTTGGTGGTGCAACTCGAGCCCTGGAAGGTAGGCCCGCACCTGCCAGCCCGGACTGCGAGCGCTCAAGACCAAGGCAGGAGGCGGGAGCTCAGCAAGGACATCGCTCGTACGCCGGCACCCAGCGTCCGCACGCCCTCACCCTCGGCTTGCGCGCTCTCAAGCCCAAGCCCCTCGAGGCCCCACAACATCCAGGCTGGCCGGGTGGCTTGGTCACCACCTGTTGATTGAACCCCTCAACCCTCACCTGAAGACGGAGACCCCCATGAACGAAA
This sequence comes from uncultured beta proteobacterium, assembly GCA_903885585.1. Lineage (GTDB taxonomy): Bacteria > Pseudomonadota > Gammaproteobacteria > Burkholderiales > Burkholderiaceae_C > Rubrivivax. The sequence goes on along the minus strand of CAISJH010000250.1, from coordinate 2,879 downwards.
TGCGACTTCTGGATCCTTTCTCGATGGATCCGCTGGAAGACACCTTCCGCAGCCTGATGCGCCCCTGGCGCTTCGAACAGCTGGACGCCCCGCCGCGCATCCGTCTGGACGTGGCCGAGCAGGACGGCAACTACGCCATACGCGCCGAGATTCCTGGTGCGCGCAAGGACGACATCGACGTGCGCATCGAGGGCAACCTGGTCACGATCAGCTGCGAGATGAAGAAGGAGTGGGACGACCGCAAGGAAGGCCGCCTGCTGCGCAGCGAGCGCCAGTACGGCTTCGCCACCCGCAGCTTCACCCTGGCCAGCCCAGTGGACGAGACCAAGGCCGACGCCAAGTACGAGAACGGCGTACTGCAGCTGACGCTGCCCAAGAAGTCTGCCTCTTCGACCACGCGCCTGTCCATCCAATGACGCACGTCGTGATGCCCAGCCAGGCCGGCCTGGCAGTGATGACTGAGCATTCGCAGGCGCAAGAGACAACGTCGCGTTGAGCACCGCTGACGGCACGGAGAACGGGCACGCCACGGGGGCTTCCACGCCCCTGTCGGCGGCCCAGCTCATCACCCGCTGCGACCCGGCATCGCTGGGGTTTGACACCACCGCCGAGCTGCCCGACAGCCTGATGCCTGACGGGGGCACCCCCTTCGGACAGGCCCGCGCTGTCGATGCCATCGAGTTGGCGCTGGCCGTGCGTGGGCCCGGCTACCACCTGTTCGTGGCCGGCGAGCCTGGCGTGGATCACCGCGGCTTCGTGCAGCGCTTGCTGGAGCGGCACGCCGCTTCTGAGCCGGCGCCGCCGGACTGGTGCTACCTCTACAACTTTGCCGACGCCAACCGCCCCCGCGTGCTGAGCTTACCGCCCGGCGAAGGGCAGCAATTGCGCCAGGCCATGCAGCGCTTCGTCACCGAGCTGTCCAAGGCCGTGTCGTCGGCGCTGGACAGCGACGTCTACCGCTCCCGGCTTGACGCCATCCAGAAAGAAGCCAAGGAACGCGAGGAAGGCGCCCTGCAGACCCTGGGCGAGAGCGCCGTGAGCCAGGGCGTGGCCTTGCTGCGCACGCCGCAGGGCTTTGCCTTCGCGCCGATGGAAAAGGGCAAGCCTCTGCCGGCCGAGCGCTTCGAGCAGCTGGATGTCCAGGAGCGCGAGCGGCTGGCCCAGGTGATCGGCGAGTTGAGCGAGCGCCTCAAGCTGGTGCTGCACGAACTGCCACGCCTGCGCCGGGAGATGCAGCAGCGTGTGCGCGAGGCCACGCGCGACGCCATGGGCATGGCCGCCGACCATCTGATCGACGAGCTCAAGACGCGCTTCCAGGGCCAGGCCCAGGTGCAGGCGTTTCTGGACGAGGTGCGCCGCGACATCATCGAGTCCGGCGAACAGTTGCGCGATCAGACCGGTGGTGACGAAGAGGAGCCCGGCGCGCTGGCCGGCAGCCTGGCCCTTCACCGCTACCAGGTCAACCTGCTGGTGGGCGATGGCTCCACCCTCACGCCACGCGGCGCACCGGTGCTGCTGGACGACCACCCGACCTACGCCAACCTGGTCGGGCGCATCGATCACATCGCCCACATGGGCACGTTGCTGACCAACTTCACGCTGATACGCGCGGGGTCGCTGCACCGCGCCAACGGCGGCTACCTGTTGCTGGATGCCGTGAAGGTGCTGAGTGAGCCGCTGAGCTGGGCCGGCCTGAAGCGCGCGATGAAGTCGGGCCGGGTGGTCATCGAGTCGCTTCCGCAGGCGCTGGGCTGGGTCAACACCCTGCCGCTGGAGCCTGAGGCGGTGCCGCTGAACCTCAAGATCGTGCTCTTTGGCGACCGTCAGCTGCACCACCTGCTGCAGGCCCTGGACCCGGAGTTCGACGATCTGTTCAAGGTCGTGGCCGATTTCGAGGATGAACTGCCGCGGCATGCCGAGTCCACCGCGGCACTGGCCCGGTGGCTGGGGGCCATGGCGCGCGGTCAGGGCCTGCGCCCGCTGACCCGCGAGGCCGTGGCACGGCTGGTGGACCACGCCGCGCGCCTGTGCGACGACGGCGCCCGGCTCAGCACGCACACCCGCGCGCTGAGCGACCTGCTGCACGAGGCCGACGCCCACGCCGCGCGGGGCGGGCGAGACACCGTGCAGCGCGCCGACGTGGTCATGGCCCAGGCCCAGCGCATACACCGCGCAGACCGCATCCGCGACAGCGTGCACAAGGAACTGCTGCGGGGCACGCTGCTCGTGTCCACCGAGGGCGAGCACATCGCCCAGGTCAACGGCCTGGCGGTGGTGCAGTGGGGCGATTTCCGCTTTGCTTACCCCATGCGCGTTACCGCCACCACGCGCCTGGGTGAAGGCGAGCTGGTGGACATCGAGCGAGAGAGCACCTTGGGTGGTCCGCTGCATGCCAAGGGCGTGATGATCCTGGCCGCCTTCCTGGGCGCCCGCTATGCGCAGGAGCTGCCGCTGTCGCTCTCGGCCAGCCTGGTGTTCGAGCAGAGCTACGGCCCGGTGGAAGGTGACAGCGCCTCACTGGCGGAGTTTTGCGCCCTGCTATCGGCGCTGGCCATGGTGCCGGTGCGGCAGGGCCTCGCGGTCACCGGATCCATCAACCAGTTTGGCCGCGTGCAGGCCATTGGCGGCGTGAATGAAAAGGTGGAGGGCTTCTTCGACCTGTGCCGCCAACGTGGCCTGCGCGACCCTGGCGAGCCGGGTGGCACGGGCGACATTCACGGCGTGCTGATCCCGCGCTCGAACGTGCAGCACCTGATGCTGCGCGACGACGTGGTGGAGGCCGTGGCGCAGGGCCGCTTCCAGGTGCATGCGGTGGACGATGTGGACGAGGCCATCGAGCTGCTGACGGGCGTGCCGGCCGGTACGCCCAATGTCAAGGG
>CAISJH010000249.1 GCA_903885585.1 uncultured beta proteobacterium | reverse complement strand
GGCCGTTGTCCAGCTGGTGGAAGGTCTTGCCAAAACCCGTGGAGCCGCGCACGTTGGGCTCGATGAAGGCGATGCCGAGTTCGTTGACGATGTAGTTGTAGCGGCCGTTAAAGCCCACACGCGCCTGCGCCTCAGGCCCGCCGTGGATATCGATCAGCACCGGACGCTTGCCGGTGAACTTCGCGGGCGGGCGCTGGATCAGGCCGGTGATGGTGCGGCCATCAAAGCTCTTCCAGGCGATCGGCTCGACGGGCGTGAAGGCACGGGTGTCGATGCCGGCGGTGTCGGCCGCCACCCACAGCGCCCCAGCCGCGGGTTGAGGTGTAGAGGCAACGGCCAGGTCCAGCACACGGATCTCGGAAGGCGCAGACGGCGACACGGCGGTATAGACCAGGCGCCGCCCGTCGTCGGACAGGCGTACTGACGAGACATTGGTTCCGCGGGGGAGCGCCAGCGGTAAAGGCTTCAAGGTCGGCAGGTCGTACAGCCTGGCCACCCCCACGCCCGCCTCGTTGGTGACGAACACCGCGCGCCGCAAGTCTTTCGAGACGGCGGCGCTGCCCACGTCCCAGGGAACGTCGGCCGTGATGGGGTCGAAGCGGTGGGCCGCGGCGTCGTAGCGAAACGCCTGGCGGAACTCGCCGAAGCGGTCGGTCACGACGAGGAAACCTTGGCCGTCCTGTAGCAGGGTACTGGCGAAATGGACCGCGCGCGGCTCGCCATCGCGCGGCAGCAAGCGGCTGCGCTGGCCCGTGCTGAGGTCCACCCGCCAGACTTCGGACTGGCTGGCCGAGATGTAACGGTTGACCAGCACCCAGCGGTCGTCAGGCGCGACGTCGGCCGCCCACCAACCCGTGCCGGGCAAGTCCACACGCCCCAAGACGCGGCCGGTCTTCACTTCCACCAGCGACAGCGCGTTGGAGGCACCACCGGCCCCCGCAGCCGCGGCGTCCACCTTGGCACAGGTGATGGTGACGGCGTTGCCGGCGCGGTTGAAGGTGCCCGCGTCGCAACGCTGGCCGGGCTCGGTCAGCGCGGTCTCCTGAGCCGTTGTCAGGTCGCGGCGAAACACCTGCGTGGCCTCGTTGCCACCGCGGTCGCGTTCAAACACGATGAAATTCGGGTCGGCCGGCAGGAAGTTGCCACTGCGCGTGGGCTCCTCTGCCGTGGTGACCTGCTTCAGTGCCTGTCCTGGCGCATCGCTCAAGTGCAGCTGGGCGCGCTCAGCGCCCTTGGGGCCGGCACGCCACACCGCCAGCAAACGCCGACCATCAGGCGTGACGTCCGCCAGGGACGCGCCGCGGAACTCGGTGTACGGGCCCACCCGGGCAGGCAGAGACGCCGGCACCGCAGCCACCCCCGTCATGGTCAGCGCCGAGGGTGGCGTCACCACCGCGCCGGCTTGAGGCGAAGGCGAGGAGGTGGAACAGGCGGCGAGCACCGCCACGGCTGCCGCAGCCAGCAACGCCCGGCCCATCCGACGGTGACGGACACCGACTTGGTTCTTCATCATTCCTCCCTCGCCCCCAGTTTCTCCAGCAACCCGTTCAGCTCGTCCAGCGAGCCAAAGGCGATGGCGATCTCGCCCTGCTCACCGCGCTTGGTCTTGCGGTGCACACGGATCTCCACGGCGGCGGCCAGCGCGTCGGCGAGCTTCTCCTCCAGCCGCACCAGGTCGCGCGGCTTGTCCTGCTTGACGCGCAGCAGCGGCGCCTGCCGGCCATTGTTCAGCGCCTTGGCCACCAGCTTCTCAGCTTCGCGCACCGTCAGCTTGCGCGCCACCACTTCATTGGCAGAAAGAATCTGCTGCGCCGCGTCCAGCGACAGCAGCGCGCGGGCGTGGCCCATCTCCAGATCGCCGGCCATCAGCATCTTCTGCACCGGCTCGGTAAGCTGCAGCAGGCGCAGCAGGTTGCTGGCCGCGCTGCGCGAGCGGCCCACGGCCTGCGCCGCTTGCTCGTGCGTGAGCTTGAACTCGCCAACCAGACGCTGCAGCCCTTGCGCCTCTTCCAGCGGGTTGAGGTCTTCGCGCTGCATGTTCTCGATCAGCGCCATCACCGCGGCGGACTCGTCCGGCACGTCACGCACCAGCACCGGTACCTCGTCCAGCCCGGCGAGCCTGGCAGCGCGGAAGCGCCGCTCGCCTGCGATGATCTCGTAGCGCGCCGCCCCGCCTTCACCGGCCACGGGCCGCACCAGCACCGGCTGCATCACGCCCTGGCTCTTGATGCTCTCGGCCAGCTCGTACAGCGAGCCCTCGTCCATGCGTGTGCGCGGCTGGTACTTGCCGGGCTGCAGCTGGCTGAGCTTGAGCGTGGAGGGCGCGCCGGCCGGCGCATCCGGCGCCAGCGGCTCCTTGGCCTGGGGGCCGAGCAGGACTTCCAGGCCGAGGCCCAGACCCTTGGGTTTCTTGGTGACCATGGGGGCGGATTGTGGCGCTCAACGCCGAGCAGATCCCGCCGCATCAGACCGGCGGCGGCGCGCGTTGAACGGGAACAACACCTGCCGCTCCAGGTACAGGCGCAGGCGAACACGGCGCGGGTCCATACGGTCGGGAGCTTCTGCCAGGTGCTGGATGACCGCGTCCACGCGCAACCACAGTCGCCGGCCGTCGCGCCACCACTGCGTGGTGGCCACGCGCGCGGCGAAAACACCGTCGGGCTCCCAGTTGCCCAGCACGCGGCGCAGGCCCTCGGCCTCGATCCACACCATGTCGTCGTCCTCCTGGATATCCAGCGGAATGTCGCCAAAGGCGTGGTGCGTGCCATGCCGGCCGCGCCAGTGCCAGAAGCGGCCCCAGTGCAGCGCGGCGTCGAGCAGGCGCACGCCCAGGCGGGGTGTGAGCCCGGCAATGGCGCCGATCAACACCACCACGGCCCCGACCAGCTTCAGGCCCAGGCCATAGACGTCGAGCACCCACAGCACACCGGCGACCAGGGAGCCGATGACGACGGCTCGCAGCAGCCGCAAGAGCAGGAACTGGGTGGCTGGGTTCACAGACATTCCCTCTGGGTCTGGGTTACGCCTGGCCTGGGTGGCCAGGACTTCACTGCGCGGCTGATGAACCCTGGCACGGTGGATCGAACGCGGAAGCCTGCAAGCCCGCCGCGCTCATGGCTTATCCTCGCGGGCCGTAGTCGACCGCATGCACTGGGGTCCGAACACACCCCAACGCCACTGCATCACAAGATCGGCTTCCAAGCATCAGAGGTTTCGCCATGTCAGCCAAGGTTTTCGTCGACGGTCAGGAAGGCACCACGGGTCTGCGCATCCACGAGGTGCTGGCGCAGCGCGCCGACATCGAGATGCTGCACATCGACCCCGAGCGCCGCAAGGACGCCGCCGAGCGCGCACGCCTGCTCAACGCTGCCGACGTGGCTTTTCTGTGCCTGCCCGATGCGGCGGCCAAGGAATCGGCCGCCCTGGTGACCAACCCGAACACCTGCGTCATCGATGCCAGCACCGCGCACCGCACGGATCCGGCCTGGGTCTTCGGCCTGCCCGAACTGTGCGTCGGGCAGCGCGCTGCGCTGCGCGCGGCCAAGCGCATCGCCAACCCGGGCTGCCATGCCTCGTCCTTCATCGCCCTGATGCGCCCGCTGGTGGACGCCGGCCTGGTGCCCCGGAGCCTGCCGGTGTCGGCCACCTCCCTCACCGGCTACTCGGGCGGCGGCAAGAAGATGATCGCTGAGTACGAAGCGGCGGCGCAGCCTGGCGGGGACGCGAAGTTCAAGTCCCCGCGGCCCTACGCGCTGGCCCTGGCGCACAAGCACATCCCGGAGATGATGGCCCACACCGGCCTCACCACACGCCCGGCCTTCGTGCCCGTGGTGGGCCCGTTCTACAAAGGCCTGGCGGTGACCGTGCCGCTGCACTTCTCGCAACTGGCGCCTGGCACGGACGGCGCGGCGCTGCACCGCGCGCTTGCGGCGCACTACGACAGCGAGCGCTTCGTGCGCGTGATGCCCCTGAGCGACCCGGCCACCCTGGCCGACGGCTTCTTCGACGTGCAAGCCTGCAACGACACCAACCGTCTGGACCTCTTCGTCTTCGCCGCCGCCGACCAGGCCGTGCTCATCGCCCGCCTGGACAACCTGGGCAAGGGCGCCAGCGGCGCGGCCATCCAAGCCATGAACGTGCACCTGGGGGTGGACGAGGGGCTGGGGTTGTAAGGCTACCGACCGCGGGCGCCGGCGCAGGCCGGCCTCCCCGCGGCCAGGGTCCTTACCCCGCTGACCAGCGCGGCGGGTTGGGGTGCAAGCGGGCCATGCTCAGCGAGTCGACGTAGATGCCGTCACGCAACGCATGGGCACGGTGCAAGCCCTCGCGCACGAAGCCGAAGCGTTCGTACAAGGCAATGGCGCGCGCGTTGTCGGCGAACACCGACAGCTCGATGCGCAGGATCTGGCCCCAGCGGTCGGCGTAGTCGGTCAGCGCGGCCATGAGCGCCGTGCCGATGCCCTGGCCCTGCGCGGACGCGGCCACCGAGATGCCCAGCGCGCTGACGTGCTGACGCCGTACCTGAGCGCGCTGGCAGAACAGCCCGGCGCTCGCCACCACGCACCCTTGCTGCTCAGCCACCAGCGACAGGTCGTTGCCCACCTTGGGGGCCGACAGGCGTTCCCTCCACATCGCCTCGGTAGGGTGCGGCAGTTGGAGCAACCCGGCAAAGACAGCCGGGTCGGCCATGTAGGCGGCGATGCCGGCGGCGTCCTCGGGGCGCGTAGCTCTGATCAGGTAGGGGCTCTGGGTCACAGTCTTCTCCTTCGTCGGACAAGGCCTTGATGAGGCCGGAAACGAAAAAGGCCCGCCGGGTGGGGCGGGCCTTGGGACGGGCAGGGTCTCTGCCGGATGTCACATGGCCCGCCTCCACATCTGGTGGAAGCGGTCGCTGGCATGCACGCGCACCACGGCGCCCGCCGGCTGGACGCAGGCAGGTAGCAGGCGAGAGCAGGGCTTCATGGACACGGACTGAGTATGCGGGGCTCCATTCATCTGGGTCAAGTGCAGTTTTCGGCTGATAGCACCCCCCAGCAGGCGAACAGCCAGAAATCTGTATCATGAAGCCGTGAAGACAACGCTGAACCTGAATGACCAGTTGTTGGCGGACGCCAAGGCGATGGCGGCGCAGCAGCGCACCAGCCTCACGCGGCTGATCGAGGAAGGGCTGCAGCTGCGCCTGCGGGCCCAGGCATCGCCTGTGAAGCCGGGCCGGGTGCGCCTGCCGGTGTTCAAGGGGCGCGGTGGGCTGGTGGCAGGGGTCAACCCCCTCAGCAACAAGTCCCTGCTCGACGCGCTGGACGATGACGCCT
>CAISJH010000248.1 GCA_903885585.1 uncultured beta proteobacterium | reverse complement strand
GATGCCGCGCCGCTCGGCCTCCTGGGCGAAGATCTCGCGCAGCACCGTCTCGTCACGGATGCGCTGGTCGGAGCCCGGGGGCAATTGCTGGCCCGAGCGGGTCACCTGCTGGATCAGAGCGTCGGCGCGTGCCTTGGGCACCGCCTTGCCGTTGACCACGGCGATGTTCTGGGCCTGGGCAGCCATGGGCAGGGCCAGCACCAGGCAGGCGGCGGCGGCCAAGCCACGAAGGGCGGGGGTCTTGATCATCATGAAACGGGCTTTCGTGAGCGTGCACGGCCTGCAGTGTCAGGCACGGTGGGGGTTCTCAGGGATGGAGGCGTTCAGAGAAAGGGAGCCGGCGCAAGGGTCGGCCGCTTCGGCGTTCAAGGCGTCTGCGCATCGATGGCCAGTGCGTGGATGCCGCGGGGCATCCAGGCTGCCAAGGCATCATAAACGAGGCGATGGCGCGCCACTCGGTTCAACCCGGTGAAGCGCTCGCTGCGGATCCGCACCGTGAAATGGCGCCCTTCCCGGGCACCGGCGTGCCCAGCGTGCAGGTGGCTGTCGTCGATGACTTCCAGCGCCACGGGCAGCAGGGCCGCCCGGAGGGTGGCATCGATGTCCTCAGCGCTGGGCGCCCCGGGCGTGCTTGGTGAGGGGGTCACGGACGGTCTCCTGTGGCGGGGTCAGGGTGGCGGTCTTCTTGCGTTGCTGCGGCAGCATCGGCTGCCTCAGACGGGAGGTGGCGGCTGATCCACAAGCCTTGCACCACCATGAACACCAGCATCAGCCCGATGCCGCCGAACAGCTTGAAGTTCACCCAAGTGGCGGTCTCGAAGTTGTAGGCCACCCAGATGTTCAGAAAACCCATCACCGCAAAGAAGGCCACCCAGGCGAAGTTCAGCCGGTGCCAGACCTTCGGCGGCAACTGCAGCTGTTCGCCCAGCAGGGCTTTGAGCAGGTTGCGCTTGAAGAGCAGCGGGCTCAGCCAGAACGACATCCCCATGGCCCAGTACAGCACGCTGGGCTTCCACTTGATGAAGGTCTCGCTGTGGAACCACACCGTCAGGCCGCCCAGCACCACCACCAGAGCCAGGCTGATCCACAGCATGGTGTCTACCTTGCGGCCGCGAAGCTTCAACCAGGCCACCTGCGCCAGCGTAGCGGCGATCACCACCACGGTGGCCAACAGCACAGGCGCTTCGCCCTGGCCCACCTTGCCACCCGAGACCAGCACGCCCAGGTGCCGGGTGGCGAAGTCGGCGGCCCAGGCCTTGTGGGCCTCGGCGTACTTGAAGGTGCCGAAGAACAGGATGACGGGCAGAAAGTCGAACAGCAGCTTCATGGGCTTATCTTGGGCACGTGGGCGCCTGGGCTAGGAGGATGGGGGCCCGTGGGCGATGTGCTCATTCGGCCGGCTTGAAGGCTATGGCGGCCGAATTGATGCAGAAGCGCTCCCCCGTGGGCTCCGGGCCATCAGGGAACACGTGCCCCAGGTGGCTGCCACAACGATTGCAACGCACCTCCACCCGCACCATGCCGTGGCTGTGATCCTCCACCCGCTCCACCACCTCGCTGTTCACAGGCTCCCAGTAGCTGGGCCATCCGCAACCG
>CAISJH010000247.1 GCA_903885585.1 uncultured beta proteobacterium | reverse complement strand
GGTCTCGCTCACCAAGGGCCCCACCGCCACGCGGCTGTTGGATCGCATGGAGGCGCGCGGTCAGGTGGAACGTCTGCCCGACGCGGCTGACCGCCGCATCACCCGCGTGCGCATCACGCCCGAAGGGCAGCGCACGGTGTCCGCTCTCATCGCCCTGGCCCGCGAGCACGAGAACCGAGTGCTTGCGCCCTTTGGACTGGCCCAGGCCGAGGCCCTCAAGGCCACGCTGCGCGGCTTGATCGACCAGCGGCGCGCCGCTGGGGGGTGAGCAGACTTTCGGGTGGGACGGGGGGCTGAGCTGGACACCCCTCGCTTCAGCGCCTCATCACGCGGCTTCAGCCCGTCTGAATCGCCAGCCGCCCGCCCTCGGTTTGCAGCGTCTGCCCCAGCAGCTTGGTCACGGCGTAAATCGCCTCGATGGTGGGCGTGGGGGTCTCGGTGATACGGCCGAGCTCCACCACGGCGCCCACCAGGGCCTCCAGCTCCAGCGTGCGGCCCGCCTCCACGTCCTGCAGCATGCTGGTCTTGTGCGCACCCACCGCCTGGGCACCGGCCAGGCGCTGCTCCAGGCTGATGCGGAACTGCACGCCCAGGCGCTCGGCCACCGCCTTGGCCTCGGTCATCATCCGCGCGGCCAGCTCGCGCGTGGGCGCGAAAGTGCAGATCTGCTCCAGCGTGGCGTGGGTGAGCGCGCTGATGGGGTTGAAGGTCAGGTTGCCCCAGAGCTTGACCCAGATCTCGCCGCGGATGTCCTTGCTGACAGGGGCCTTGAAGCCGGCGTTCATCAAGGCCTTGGACAAGCGCTCCACCCGCTCACTGCGCGAGCCATCGGGCTCGCCCAGCGTGAAACGGTTGCCCTCGATCACCTTCACCACGCCAGGCGCCACCAGTTCGGCGGCCGGGTACACCACGCTGCCGATCACGCGCTCGGGCTCGATGTGCGCGGCGAGCAGCCCGCCCGGGTCCACCGCCTCGATGGCGCGCCCCTCCCACGGGCCTGCGAGCTTGTGGAAGTACCACCAGGGCACGCCGTTGATCATGGTCACGACCATGGTCTCGGGGCCGAAAAGGCCGCGCAGGTCGGGCAGCAGGTCCCGCACCTGGTGGGCCTTGACGGTGAGCAGCACGGCATCCTGCGGTCCTGCATCGGCGTAGCGCTGCACGGCCCGCACCCCAGGGGCGTGCAACTCGCTGCCGTCTTCCTGGATGAGGCGAAAGCCGTTGGCGTTGATGGCCTCCAGGTTGCGGTTGCGGGCGATGAAGGTGACGTCTTCGCCGGCCGCCGACAACTTGGCGCCCAGGTAGCCGCCAATCGCGCCGGCTCCAACCACGGTGATCTTCATGCGTTCAGGTTCCTCTCTGGTTCACGGGCGTCATTGTGAAGGCGGCCTCAGACCGCCGGTGCTGCCTGTGGCCGCTGCTGCAGGGTGCGCCGCAGCGCCCCAAAGGCCGGCCACACCAGCATCAGCACGGCCAGGCCGGCGATGCTGCCCACCAGCGGGTTGCTCCAGAAGATGGTCAGTGAACCCTGGCTCAGCAACATGGACTGGCGGAAGCTGGACTCTGCCATGTCGCCCAGCACCAGGGCCAGCACCAGCGGCGCCAGCGGGTACTTCAGCTTCTTGAACAGGTAGCCCACCACGCCGAACACCAGCATCATGGCCACGTCGAAGAACGAGGAGTGCACGGTGTAGGCGCCTACCGCGCACACCATGATGATCACCGGCCCCATGATGGAGAACGGGATGCGCAGGATGGCTGCCCACCAGGGCACCGTGGTCAACACCACGATCAGGCCCACCACGTTGCCCACGTACATGCTGGCAATCAGGCCCCAGACAAACTCCTTCTGTTCCACGAACAGCATGGGCCCAGGCTGCAGGCCCCAGATCAGCAGGCCACCCAGCAGCACGGCCGCCGTGGGCGAGCCGGGAATGCCCAGCGTGAGCATGGGCAGCAGGGCCGAGGTGCCCGCAGCGTGCGCCGCGGTTTCTGGCGCGACCACGCCCTCGATACGGCCCTTGCCGAAGCTGTCCGGATCTTTCGACATGCGCCGGGCCATGCCGTAGCTCATGAACGAAGCGGGGGTGGCGCCGCCGGGCGTCACGCCCATCCAGCAGCCCACCAGCGTGCTGCGCAGGAACAGCTTCCAGTGCTGGAACAGCTCCTTCCAGGTCTGCAGCACGGTGCCGAAGGTGATGCGCGCGCTGCGGCCCTTGAAGGACAGGCCTTCCTCCATGGTCTGCAGGATCTCGCCGATGCCAAACAGGCCGATGACTGCGATCAGGAAGTCAAAGCCCTTGAGCAGCTCCGGGAAGCCGAAGGTCATGCGCAGCTGGCCGGTCACCGAGTCCATGCCCACGGCCGCCAATGCAAAGCCGAGCATCATGGCCGCCAAGGTCTTGGCCGCAGGCTCCTTGCTCATGCCGATGAAGCTGCAGAAGGTCAGCAACTGCACCGCAAAGAACTCCGGCGGCCCGAACTTGAGCGCGAACTGCGCCACCAGCGGGGCCAGGAAGGTGATCATGGCCACGGCGAACATGGCGCCCACGAAGCTGGACGTGAAGGCCGCCGTGAGCGCCTGGGCCGCGCGCCCCTCTTGTGCCATGGGGTAGCCATCGAAGGTGGTGGCCACGCTCCAGGGTTCGCCCGGGATGTTGAACAGGATGGAGGTGATGGCCCCGCCGAACAATGCACCCCAGTAGATGCAGCTCAGCATGATGATGGCCGAGGTGGGATTCATGCCAAAGGTCAGCGGCAGCAAGATGGCCACGCCGTTGGCGCCGCCCAGGCCGGGCAGCACGCCGATCAGAACGCCCAGGGTCAGGCCGATCAGCATGAAGCCGAGGTTCTGCCACCCCAGCGCAACGCCGAAGCCTTGGATGAGGCTTTGGATTTCGTCCATGTCGTGTCTCCTTTGATTCAATAGCCGAACAGGGCCTCGAGCGGCCCCTTGGGCAGCGGCACGAGGAACCACCGTTCGAACACGACAAACACCACCAGCGGCACGGCCACCGGCACTGCCAGCTTGGTGGCCAGGCGGTGCTGCCCGTGCCGGTGCATGAACCAGCCGATCAACAGCGCCGAGGCCACGTACAGGCCGATGAACTTGATGAGCGCGACATGCACCACCATCGGCAGCATCACGGCCGCCACGCTGCGCATCTGCGCGCGCTCGGCAAAGACTTCGATGCGCTGCCAGTGGCGCAGTTGCGTGAAGGCTGTCCACCCGCTGGCACCCAGCAGGGCCAGCCCGATGTAGAACGGGAAGTAGCCCGCCTTGGGGCCGTCGTCAGCCCAGCCCGCGCCCACGCGCAGGCTGTCGCCGATGACCACCAGCGCCAGCACCATCAGCGCCAGCGCCACGCTCAGCTCCACCCAACGTGTAGAGATGGGTGTGCCCTCGGCGCCTGCGGCGCCGTCGTCTTGAGAGGTTTGCATGGTGGCCTCCTCAGTTGGCGAGGAAGCCGGCGTCGCGCATCAGCACCCGGTGCATCTGCTCGTTCTTGCCCAGCCAGTCGAAGTACTCCTGGCCGGACATCACCGTCTGCTTGAACGCACCCTTGACCATGAAGTCCTTCCACTCGGGCAGCGCACGCACCTTGGCCATCAGGTCCACGTAGTACTTGAGCTGGTCAGGGGTGACACCCGGCGGCATGAAGATGCCACGCAGCATCAGGTATTCCACCGGCAGACCGGCGGAGGCGCAGGTGGGCAGGTCGTTCCAGCTCTGGGTGGCGGTGACCTTCTCCTTGTATGGCAACTTCTGCGAGTCCATCACGCACAGCGCGCGCAACTTGCCGGCCCGCCAGTGGCTCTCGGCCTCGATGGGGTTGTTGACCGTGGCGTCCACGTGCTTGCCCACCAACTGCGTGGCCACCTGGCCACCGCCGCCGTAGGGGATGTAGGTCATCTTCTTGCCGGCGGCCTTTTCCAGCATCACGCTGATGATCTGGTCTTCCTGCTTGCTGCCGGTGCCGCCCATCTTGATGCTGCGGTCGTTGCCCGCCTTGAGGGCGTCGAAGAAGGCTTTGGGCGTCTGGTGTGGCGAGTCGGCGTTGACCCACAGCACGAACTGGTCCAGCGCCAGCATGGTGACCGGCGTCATGTCACGCCAGTTGAAGGGCACGGCGGTGCCCAGCGGCGTGGTGAACAGGTTGCTGAGCGTGATGACGATCTTGTGGGGGTTGCCCTTGTCGCCCTTGACGTCCAGGAAGGCTTCCGCTCCTGCGCCGCCGCCCTTGTTGACCACCACGATGGGCTGGTTGGTGAGCTTGTGCTTGGTGGCCACACCCTGAATGAAACGCGCCATCTGATCTGCGCCGCCGCCCGTGCCGGCCGGCACGATGAACTCGATGGCCTTGGTGGGCTCCCAGGCCGCGTGGGCCTTGGGTGCGCTCAGCAGGGCGGCCGTGGCGGCTGCTGCGGTCAGCAGCGTGGCCGTGAGGGCTCGCGCTGAGCGCGTGGAGGGCGTGGCGGCCAAGGTCTTGGCCGCGCGGGCCGAAGTGGCGGGTGAACTCGTCGAGTTCGTCTTCAGGGTCCAGCTCATGTCGTCTCCTAGATTCAGAGGGAAGTCACATGCAGTGGTGAAAAACGCGGCCTTGCGGGCCGCGGGCGAAAAACGGGGCGTCTGGGTGTGGCGTCTCGTCCTGTGGGGATGGAGTGGTTTGTAGGGGCGGGCTGCGTTCAGGTGGCCAGGGGCGGGCAGGCTCAGAGGCTCAGAAGCTCAGGCCAGGCCCAGCTTGGCTGCCAGGCCGATGCGTTGCAGCTTGCCGGTGGCGCCCTTGGGGATCTCGTCCAGGATGAGGATCTTCTTGGGCACCTTGAACTCGGCGGCGCGGCCGGCCACAAAGGCCTGGAGGTCGCGCTCAGTGGCGGTCTGGCCTTCGCGCAGCACCACGGCGGCCGCGACTTCCTCGCCCAGCTTGGGGTGTGGCATGCCAAAGCACACCACCTGGGCCACGGCAGGGTGGTCCATCAGGATCTCGTCCACCTCACGCGGGCTGATCTTCTCGCCACCGCGGTTGATGATCTCCTTCAGGCGCCCGGTGAGGGTGACGTAGCCGTCCTCGTCCATCATCCCCTGGTCACCGGTGCGGAACCAGCCGTGGGTGAACGCTTCGGCATTGGCCTTGGGGTTGCTTTCGTAGCCGGCGGTGACATTGGGGCCGCGGATGACGATCTCGCCTGTGGCACCACGCGGCAGCAGCGTCCCATCTTCAGCCATGATGGCCACTTCTGGGCCGGCGGCGATGCCCACGCTGCCGGGCTTGCGCACGGCCGGCGGCAGGGGGTTGCTGGCCATCTGGTGCGTGGCCTCGGTCATGCCGTAGCTCTCGATCAGCGGAGCGCCGAAGACCTCTTCCATCTCGCGGATGACCTGCGGCGGCATGGAGCTGGACGAACTGCGGATGAAGCGCAGCGGGTGCCGCGCGATCACGTCGGCGCTCTTGGAGGCGCGCGACAGGATGGTCTGGTGCATGGTGGGCACGGCCGTGTACCAGGTGGGCCGCGCCTCGTCCATCCAGGCAAAGAACTTCAAGGCATTGAAGCCCGGCGTGCAGAACACCATGGAGCCCGCCGACAGCGGCGTGAGCACGCCGGCGATCAGGCCATGGATGTGGAACAGCGGCATGATGTTCAGGCCGCGGTCCGCTCCCGTGAAGGCCAGGGTGCGTGCGATGTGCTGGGCGGAGGCACACAGGTTGGCCTGTGACAGCGGCACGATCTTGGGACGCGACGTGGTGCCCGAGGTGTGCAGCACCATGGACACGTCGCCGGGCTCGGCCAGGCCGGGATGCGCGGTGGCCGTGCTGGGGGGTTGGGCGCACTGCAAGGTGAAGCTGCCGGCACCGGCGGAAAGCTCAGGCACCAGCTCGATCACCGGCACGCCCATGCGCTTTGCCACCTCCACGGCCGGCGAGGTGCTGCCTTGCTCCACCACCAGCGCGCGGGCGTTCAGGTCGGACAGGTAGAACTCGAATTCCTCGGCGCGATAGGCCGGATTCAGCGGCGCGGTGGCTACGCCGCAGGCGGCGGCCACGAAGCAGGCCGCCATCTCCGGACCGTTGGGCAGCACGATGGCCAGGCGGTCGTTGCGCCCGATGCCCATGCCGTTGAGGGTGGACAACGTGCGGTCCACCAGCGCCCGCAGCTCGGCGTGGGTCAGGTTTTGACGGCCGGGGGCGCCCAGGGCGGCTTGATCGGCAATGCCGCGTTCCAGCAGGCGGCGAAGACTGGTTTCCATGAGTGACTCGTTCGTCCCGGCTCGGTACGGAGCCTGGGGCAGTGGAAGGGACCGGGATTGTCCAGCCCCTTCGCGGGGGCTCGGGAGGTGGTGGGGTTATGTCATGCGACGCGAGGCTGGATCTTGGACGGATTCCTCGTTTGTCTTGGACAACGTGTCATTTGTAATTGACAAACCCTGTCGGCAGCATAGGTATTGACCCGGAGATTTCATCCCGCTATACAGAACGCTCTTCCGGATCGTGATCAGGGTTTCCCCGAGGGTGTGGGCTGGAACGGCCGGATGGACCGGTAGGCGCCGGCGCGCTGCGGCTTGGCCAACACCAATTGCCACAGCTGCCCCTGGCGCGAGCGGAAGAAGCCTGCGCAGCTCAACAGGTAGTAACGCCACATGCGGCGAAAGCGCTCGCTGTAGCGGGCCTTGAGTTCAGGCCAGGCCGCCTCGAACCGCGCATGCCACTCCATCAATGTGCGGTCGTAGTCCGGGCCGAAGTTGTGCCAGTCCTCGATGACGAAGCCGCGCTCGGCAGCCCGTGCCAGCTCACTGGCGGCGGGCAGGTGGCCGCCGGGGAAGATGTACCGTTCGATCCACGGGTCGGTGCTCCCGTTCGGCCGGTCGGCGCCAATCGTGTGCAGCAGGAACAAGCCGTCATCGGCCAGGAGCCTGCACGCGGTATCCAGGTAGGTGGCGTGGTTCTTCGGGCCCACATGCTCGAACATGCCTACCGAAGCGATGCGGTCGAATCGTCCCTGCAAGGCGCGGTAGTCCATCAGCCGCACGTTCACGGGCAGGCCTGCGCAGAGCTTTTCCGCATGACGGGCCTGTTCCCTGGAGACGGTGATACCGGTGACCTGGGCACCGTGGTGCAGGGCGGCGTGGCGCGCCAACCCGCCCCAGCCGCACCCGATATCCAGCAGCGTCATGCCCGGCGCGAGTTGCAGCTTGCGGCAGATCATCTCCAGCTTGTCCTCCTGGGCCTGGTCCAGGGTTCTGGCGTGGCCCCAGAAGCCGCAGGAATACACCATGCGGGCGTCCAGCATGTGCTCGAACAGGTCGTTGCCCAGGTCGTAGTGACGCTCGCCCACCACGAAAGCCTTGTCGGGAGCCTGTGGGTTGCGCCAGGCGGCTTCCAGCAGGGCCCAGGCCAGCTTCAGCCGGGCCAGACCGCCCGGCGGTTGGTCAGCGCGCAGTCGCAGCAGCCGTGTGAAGAACTCGTCGAGTTGCTCGCAGTCCCAGTCGCCGTCCATGTAGGCCTCGCCCAGGCCCATGGACCAGTGCCGCAGCACGCGGCCGAAAAGGCGGGGGCGGTTCAGTTGCAGGTCCCAGGGGCGAGGGCCGTCGATGCGGATATCGGCCTTTTGCAGCCAGGTGGACAGGGCTGCCGGCACGCGAGGGCGGGCCTGCAAGCGGGTGCGTGCGGCAGAGGGCAGGGTCTGCACGGGCGTGTGCACGGGCGTCTGCATGGACCAGGGGCGGCACGGCGCCGGCAGGGCGCAACGCAGGGCCGACAGGGTTGCACGCCGGTGGGGCGCTCCAACGCGCACTGTGGCGCGTCAGGAGCGCTGCCGATCAGAGCAGGCTCAACCTGTGCAGCGGTCGCCGTTGGCTTTTCGCAGCGTCTGGCCCTGCCATGGCGCCCAGGCACCTGAAGCTCCCACCACGCGAAGGGTGGGGCCCTGAGGGCCCATTTGCCACTCGGTCTGGGCCTGCCCGCCAGGCGCCCACAGGTGCAGCGTGGCGCCCTGCAGGCGGCCCTGCAGGGCTTGCAGGTCTGCCGCCGGGCCGGCCTGGCCTTGCACCATCTGGAACTGTTGGCGCAGTTGCCACTGCAGGCCCGCGCCGCCGCACCACAGGCCGCCAACAGGGGCGGGTACCACCCACAGGTGAAGCGAGCTGATCTTCTCGCGTCCGACGGTCTTGCCGGGGGCTTGCACGGTCACGGTGCGGTCGGGTGTCCACTCGCCCATGTCCCAGTCGTGCGACACCAGGCGCGTGCCCGGCTTCAAGGCCAGCAGGGCCGGGCGCAGCGCCAAGTTCACCGCAGGCAGCAGGTACATGGTGATGACGCTGGCCGCCGTGAGGTCGGTTTTGAACAGGTCTTGCTCCCGGAACTCCGCTCGGTTGGCCACTCCAGCGGTCTGCGCATTGCGCCGGCTGCGCTCCACCAACTCCGGCACGATCTCCACGCCCAGGCCGCTTGCGCCGAAGCGCCGCGCTGCAGTGATGACGATGCGCCCATCGCCCGAACCGAGGTCGAGCACGAAGTCCTTCGCACTCACCCCGGCCAGCTCCAGCATGGAGACGGTCACGTTGTCGGGCGTGGTGATGAAGGGCACCTCCTCCATCACGGGCATGGGCGCCAAGCCTTGGGCGCAGGCACTGGCCCAGAAGGCTGCAGTGCAGGCGAACGTGGACAGCCCGCGGCCGACCCCAAGCCGTGCCAGCGGACGGCCGTCGCGACGCGGGCGATGTCGTTCAGCCCCCTTGCTGGCCTCGGGTGTCGTGAACAGAAAGGGCATGGGTGCTTCCGCCTTGTCGATCACTTGCCCACGATACCCAGCAACTCCACCTCGAAGTGCAGCGTCGCGTTCGGTGGTATCGGGCCGCCGGGAGTGCCGCGTTCGCCGTAGGCAATGGCCGGCGGGCATATCAGGCGCGCCTTGCCGCCGACCTTGATCATCTGCACGCCCTCGGTCCAGCAGCGGATCACACGGTTGAGCGGGAACTGCGCCGGCTGGCCGCGGCTGTAGGAACTGTCGAACTCCTTGCCATCAGGGAAGGTGCCGCGGTAATGCACGCGGACCGTGTCGCTGGCCTGGGGGCTGGCGCCCGAGCCTTCCTTCAACGAGGTGTAGATCAGCCCGGTGGAGGTGGTCACGTTGGCGGCGCCCGTGGGGGCGGCCTGGGTGGACACGGTCTGTGCAGGTGCAGGCTGCTGGGCCCAGGCGGTAAGCGCTCCCAAGGCCAGGGCCAATGCCGTGGCCTGGCGCTTCCATCGAAACACGGCCGACAGGCGTGCGTGTGCGGTCATTTCCAGGAGTCCTTCAGGGTGGTGATGCGGTTGAACACAGGGGCCGCGGTGCGGTGGTCGATCCGGTCGGCCACGAAGTAGCCATGGCGCTCGAATTGATAGCGGCTCTCGGCCGTTGCACTGGCCAGCGAGGGCTCCACAAAGGCGGGCGCCACCCTGCGGCTGTGCGGGTTGAGCACGCTGCGGAAGTCGCGCCCCTCGGCGTCGGGCTGGTCTTCGGTGAACAGGCGCTCGAACAACCGCACCTCGGCCGCCACGGCGTCGTCCACCGCCAGCCAGGTGATGGTGCCCTTGACCTTCACGGCGTCCGCCCCGGGTGTGCCGCTCTTGGTGTCGGGCACCACGCGGGCGCGCACGGTGGCCACGCGCCCGTCGGCGCCCTGTTCAAAGCCGGTGCACTCCACCACCATGCCGTACTTCAGCCGCACCTTGTTGCCGGGCGTGACGCTGCCATCGGCCTGGGGCTGTGGCGGGTACAGGCGGAAGAAGCCCTTGGGCGGCACGGGCTCGAAGTCCTCGCGCTCGATCCACACCTCGGGGCCGAGCTTGAAGTGCCGCAGGCCGAGTTCGGGGTGCTGCGGGTGGGCCGGTGCCGAGCAAGGTTCGCGGTGCTCGGCGCCGAAGACCTCGTCCCAATTCTCCAGCACCAGCTTCACCGGGTCCAGCACCGCCATGGCGCGCGGCGCGCGGCCTTCCAGGTCTTCGCGTAGCGCGATGTCCAGCACGGCGTAGTCCAGCCAGATGTTGGTCTTGCTGGCGCCCGTGCCGTCGGCCATGGCGCGGATGCTCTCGGGCGTGTAGCCGCGCCGGCGCATGCCGAAGAGCGTGGGCATGCGCGGGTCGTCCCAGCCGCTGACATGGCCCTCGTCCACCAGCGCCTTGAGCTTGCGCTTGCTGGTGATCACGCCGGTGAGGTTCAGCCGGCCGAATTCGTACTGCTTGGGCAGCGGGTGTGCCAGCAGCCCCAGGTCGGCCAGGTGCTCGAGCAGCCAGTCGTAGAAGGGCCGCTGGTCCTCGAACTCCAGCGTGCAGAAGCTGTGGGTGATGCGCTCCAGCGCGTCCTCGATGGGGTGCGCGTAGGTGTACATCGGGTAGATGCACCAGCGGTCGCCCGTGTGGTGGTGGGTGGCGTGCTTGATGCGGTACAGGGCCGGGTCGCGCAGGTTGATGTTGGGCGAGGCCATGTCGATCTTGGCGCGCAGCACCGCCGCGCCATCCGGCAGTTGGCCGTCGCGCATCTCGCGCAGCCGCGCCAGATTCTCGGCCGGCGTGCGGCTGCGGAAGCGGCTGTCCATGCCCGGCGTGGTGAAGTCCCCGCGGTTGGCGCGCATCTCCTCGGCGCTTTGTTCGTCCACGTAGGCCAAACCCGCCTGCACCAGGGCCTCGGCAGCGCGGTACATGAAGTCGAAGTAGTCGCTGGCCTGGTACAGGTGCGAGGTGCCGCCGCTCTCCCAACCAAAGCCCAGCCAGCGCACGGCCTCCTTGATGGCGTCGACGTACTCCTGCTCTTCCTTTTCGGGGTTGGTGTCGTCGAAGCGCAGGTGACACACACCGCCGTAGTCGCGCGCCAGGCCGAAGTTCAGGCAGATGCTCTTGGCATGGCCCACGTGCAGGTAGCCGTTGGGCTCGGGCGGAAAGCGGGTGCGGATGCGGGCGGGGTCGGGCTGCCCGGCGGCATGGTGCGAGGCGTCGCCGGGTCTTCCGCCGAAGAGGCGGTGGGCAAAGGTGCCGGCCTCGAGATCGCGCTCGATGATGCCGCGCAGGAAGTTGCTGGGTTTCACGGGCTCTGCTGGCCCGCTGGCCTTGGGGGCCGCAGATGCTTTTGACATGGGCGGGATTCTAGGCAGCGGGGGCTGCCCCAGGCCGCCGTCCAGCGCCGGTGGCTCAGGGCTGCGAAAGCTGCTGGCGCAAGCGCTCGATGCGGGCGCGGTTCACGCCCAGGTCGCTCTCGCCCAGTCGGGAGGCGGACCGTACCTGCACCTTCTGCGCGGCGGGGTCGAACCAGAACTCGGCGTCATCCACGAACTTCATCCACCGGGTGGTGTACTGCACGTAGAGATAGTCAGGCTCGGCCTTCACCACACGGGTGCCCGGTGTGGCGTCGATCAGGCTGCGCAAGCGGGCCATCGTCGCGGGCCCGTCGGTCTGCACGGGCAGCGGCTCAATCAGCGTGTGCTTGAAGGTCGGCCCGAAGCTGCCGGCCTGGCTGTGTACGTTGTTGGGGGTCTTGCGGGGCGGCTGCAGGCGGCCGTCCTGTACCCCCAGCTTGGCGGGCTCCTGGCCCTTGAACAGGCCAGCCTGACCCGCGAGGACCACCAACGCAGTCAGCGCCACCAGGGCGCCCAATAACCACCACCACATCTTGAGGACTTTCTTCATGGGAGTTCTTGCGCCGTGACGGGCGCGGTTTCGGGTTCAACCTCGATGTCAGCGCCGGCGTCCGCCGCCCAGCAGCGAGCCCAGCACGCCGCGCACGATCTCTCTGCCCACGGCCGAGCCCACGCTGCGCATGGCGCTGCGGGCTGCGGCCTCGGCCAGGCCTTCCTTGCGTCCGCCGCGCGGGCCCGTGCTGCCAAACAGCATGTCCGACAGTCCGCCCAGCAGGCCTCCGGCGGACGATGCCCCAGCCGCATCTGACAGTCCGCCTGGGCCGACCTGAGCTGCGCCGGCACCCGCCTGGGCCCTTCCCTTGAGCTTCTCGAACGCCGACTCCCGGTCCACCGTCGCCTCGTACACGCCGGCCACCAATGAGCCCTGGCGCAGCGCCTCGCGCTGCTGGGGCGTCACCGGCCCGATCTGGCTGCCTGGCGGCATGACAAACACGCGCTCGGTGATGGCCGGCCGGCCTTTCTCGTCGAGAAAACTCACCAGCGCCTCGCCCACACCCAGCTCGGTGATGGCGGTGGCGATGTCGAGCTTGGGGTTGGCGCGCATCGTGCTGGCCGCCGACTGCACGGCCTTCTGGTCGCGCGGGGTGAAGGCCCGCAGCGCGTGCTGCACGCGGTTGCCGAGTTGGCCCAGCACGCTGTCGGGGATGTCCAGCGGGTTCTGGGTGACGAAGTACACCCCCACGCCCTTGGAGCGCACCAGGCGCACCACCAGCTCGATGCGCTCCACCAGCACCTTGGGTGCCTCGTTGAACAGCAGGTGCGCCTCATCGAAGAAGAACACCAGCTTGGGCTTTTCCAGGTCACCCACCTCGGGCAGGGTCTCGAACAGCTCCGACAGCATCCATAGCAGGAAGGTGGCGTACAGCCGCGGCGCCGTCATCAGCTTGTCTGCGGCCAGGATGTTGATCACCCCGTGCCCGTCCACGGTCTGCATGAAGTCGGCGATGTCCAGCATGGGTTCGCCAAAGAAGCGGTCGCCACCCTGCTGCTCGATCTGCAGCAGTCCGCGCTGGATGGCTCCTACGCTGGCCGCGCTGATGTTGCCGTACTCGGTGGTGAAGTCCTTCGCGTTCTCGCCCACGTGCTGCAGCATGGCGCGCAGGTCCTTCAGGTCCAGCAGGGCGAGGCCGTGGTCGTCGGCGATCTTGAACACCAGGTTCATCACGCCGGCTTGGGTCTCGTTGAGCGCGAGCATGCGCGACAGCAGCAGCGGCCCCATGTCGCTGATGGTGGCGCGCACCGGGTGTCCCTGCTCGCCGAACACATCCCACAACGTGGTGGGGCAGGCCAGCGGGGCCGGTGCCTCGATACCGCGCTCTGCCAGCACCCGGGCCAGCTTGTCAGACACCCGCCCCGTCTGGCTGATGCCCGTCAGGTCGCCCTTCACGTCGGCCATGAACACGGGCACGCCGATGCGGCTGAAACCTTCGGCCAGCGTCTGCAGCGTGATGGTCTTGCCCGTGCCGGTGGCCCCCGTGATCAAGCCGTGGCGGTTGGCCAGCGCAGGCAGCAGGTGGCACTCGGTGGCGCCGCGGCGGGCAACGAGTATGGGCTCGGACATGGTGCCTCCTGGGCGGGTCTGGGGTGGTGGCAGCGGCCCACGCAGGGGGCGGCCGGTAAACTCACGGTCAGTCTATACAACCCACATGTGTCCCTGCACCTGACCGGCCGAGCCCTTGGCCGCTGATCCGGGTGCCGGGTGAGGAGATCTGATGGCCGGGCATTCCAAATGGGCCAACATCCAGCACCGCAAGGGCCGGCAGGATGAAAAGCGCGGCAAGGCCTGGACGCGGGTCATCCGCGAGATCATGGTGGCCGCCCGCCTGGGAGGCGGCGACGCCAGCGCCAACCCGCGCCTGCGCCTGGCCATCGAAAAGGCCAAGGCCGTGAACCTGCCGGTGGACACCGTCAAGCGCAACATCGACAAGGCCACGGGCAACCTCGAGGGCGTGAGCTACGAGGAGATCCGCTACGAGGGCTATGGCATCGGCGGGGCGGCAGTGATCGTGGACTGCATGACCGACAACCGGGTGCGTACCGTGGCCGAGGTGCGCCACGCCTTCAGCAAGTACGGCGGCAACCTGGGCACCGAGGGCTCGGTGGCCTTCCAGTTCAAGCACTGCGGGCAGTTCGTCTTTGCCCCGGGTGCGAGTGAAGACCGCGTCATGGAAGTGGCGCTGGACGCCGGCGCCGAGGACGTGGTCACGGGCGAGGATGGCTCCATCGAGGTACTGAGCGCGCCGGGCGACTTCGAGACCGTGAAGAACGCGCTGGAAGCTGCGGGCCTGAAGCCTGAGATCGCCGAGGTCACCATGCGCGCCGAGAACCCCATCGAAGTCTCGGGCGAGGACGCCGTGCGCATGCAGAAACTGCTGGATGTGCTGGAAGACCTGGATGACGTGCAGGACGTGTTCCACAACGCGTTGATCAGCGAATGAAGGTCCTCGTCGTCGGCAGCGGCGGGCGCGAGCACGCGCTGGCCTGGAAGTTGGCCGGCAGCCCGAGGGTGCAGACGGTCTTCGTGGCGCCGGGCAACGGCGGCACGGCGGGCGAGCCGGGCGTGCGCAACGTACCCATCACCGATCTGCACGCGCTGGCCGACTTTGCAGCCGAGGAGAAGGTGGGCTTGACCGTGGTGGGCCCGGAGGCGCCGCTGGCTGCCGGCATCGTGGACCTGTTCCGCGCCCGGGGTCTGAGGATCTTCGGCCCCACGCGGGCGGCGGCTCAGTTGGAGAGTTCCAAGGCCTTCGCCAAGGACTTCATGCAGCGCCACGGCATCCCCACGGCGCACTACGCCACCTTCACCCATCCTGTGCCAGCGCACGAGCACGTGCGCGCTGTGGGCGCTCCCATCGTCATCAAGGCCGACGGCCTGGCCGCGGGCAAGGGCGTGGTGGTGGCGATGACCGAAGCGGAGGCCCACGCCGCCATCGATGACATGCTGGCGGTCAACACGCTGGGCGTTCAGCACAACGAGGGCGGCGCGCGGGTGGTGATCGAGGAGTTCATGGCCGGTGAGGAGGCCAGCTTCATCGTGGCCTGCGACGGCGTGAATGTTGTCTCGCTGGCCACCAGCCAGGACCACAAGCGCATCTTCGACGGCGACCAGGGCCCCAACACTGGTGGCATGGGCGCCTATTCGCCCGCCCCCGTGGTGACGCCCGACGTCCATGCCCGCGTGATGCGCGAGATCATCGGCCCCACCGTGGCGGGCATGCGCAAGGATGGCATGCCCTTCACCGGTTTTCTCTACGCCGGGTTGATGATTGACACGCTGGGCCGTCCGCGTACCGTGGAATTCAACGCCCGCCTGGGCGACCCCGAGGCGCAGGTGTTGCTGATGCGCCTGAAGAGCGACCCGCTGGACCTGTTCCTGCATGCCACCGACGGCACGCTTAACGAGCTCGAGCTGCAGTGGGACCGCCATGTGGCGCTGGGCGTGGTGATGGCCGCCGCTGGCTACCCGCAGGCCCCTCGCAAGGGCGACGTCGTCACCGGTCTGCCCGGCTCCAGCGATGAGGGCCATGTGTTCCACGCGGGTACCGAGCGCGCGGCCGATGGCACCCTGCGCACCAGCGGTGGCCGCGTGCTGTGCGTCACGGCGCTGGGTGACTCGGTACGCACGGCGCAACAGCGGGCGTATGAACTGCTGAACCCCATCTCCTTTGACGGTGCGCAATGGCGTCGCGACATAGGTCACCGAGCCATCAAGCCCCGGTGAAACGCGTCCATCTTGACGGCCCCCGCAGCATCGACAGCCCAGCCCCCCGCCGCCCTCTCTCGACCTGATGACCACCGTCCGATGACTTCAGCCCACCGCGCAGCCAGCACCCTTCAGGCCTCTGCCCCTGCGGGCCCCGTGGAGCTGAAGGACAGGCCGGTGCAGCTGCCGGGCAGCCGGCTGGCGTTGTGGTGTCTGAACCGGGCCGGCTGGCAGCTGGACTTTGACGGGCTGCCTGCCCGCCAGGGTGTGATTGCCGTCTACCCGCACACGTCCAACTGGGACTTCATCGTCGGCATCTTCGCCAAGTGGGCCATGGGCCTGAACGTCACCATCTGGGGCAAGGATTCCTTGTTCCGCATTCCGCTGTTCGGACCTTGGCTGCGCTGGATGGGGGGCGTGCCGGTCAATCGCAGCGCGCCGGGCGGCATCGTGGAAGACATGGCCCGGCAGATGCGCGAAGCGCGAGAGCGCGACGAGTTCATGTGGCTGGTAGTCGCGCCCGAGGGCACGCGCTCGCTCGGGCCGGGCTGGCGCAGCGGCTTTTACCGCGTCGCCCTGAGCGCGCAGGTGCCGCTGGCGCTCGCCCACCTGGACTTTGGGCGTCGTCGCGTGGGAGTGCACTCCTGTCTGCAACTCGGCGGCGATCCTGACCTGGACTTTGCCGAGATCGAGAGTCGCCTGGGCACGGCCCGTGGTTGCAGGCCCGATCAGGCGGCCCCCATCAAGCTGGTGTGACCGAGGCGATCGTCGGTGTCTGATCCAGGTCATGTCGAAATTGACATGAGTGAGTGTCTAAT
>CAISJH010000246.1 GCA_903885585.1 uncultured beta proteobacterium | reverse complement strand
GGTCTTCGTGCACTTCAACGATGCCGGGGTGCCCAGCCGCTTTGGCAGCTGGGGCCTGTACGAGACCTTCGAGACCATCACCTCTCCACGGGCTGAGGCGATCAACGCGTTCCAGGCAACCAACAGCCCGTGGTGGAACGATCCGCGGTCCGCATCAGTCTTCGACACCGGCTCGCTCATCACCGACTGGCGAGGCGAGAAGAGCCTGATAGGCACCGGTGGGCCGGACCGGCTCTTCGCCCTAGGCGTCTCGGTGTCCATGTCCGGTGGCGAGGGCAACGACACCCTCGAGGGAGGCAACGGAAACGACACCCTTTTGGGCGGTGCAGGAGAGGACCGGCTCGAAGGGGGCGCAGGCCAAGATACCGCCGTCTTCTCCGGGGCCCTTGCAGACTACGTCTTGCTGCTTGACAGGGTCACAGGCCTGGTGACCGTGAGTCCAAAGGCCAGCGCCCCCGCGGGCGCCGTTGCGGACGGTGTCGACACGCTGGGAGTCGACATCGAACTGGCCCGGTTTTCCGACCAGACGCTGGCACTGTCCACCTTGCAGGCCGCCCCCGCCGACACCGCGCCACCCACACTGGTGTCGTCAGTTCCCGCTGCTACGACCAAGGGCGTGGCAGTGGGTGCCAACCTGCAGTTGACCTTCAGTGAGGCCGTGCAGCGACACATCGGCGAGCTGGTGCTGAAGACGGCGGCAGGCCAGGTGGTGGAGACCTTTGGCATGTCCAGCCCCAGGCTCAGTAACTCCGGGGCCACGCTCACGGTGGACCCGGTCGCCGATCTTTCGATCTTCACCTCCTACGTGCTGGAAGTGCCTGCGGGTGCGGTGCGTGATACCGCCGGCAATACGCTGGCCACCGCAGTGGCCGTCCCTTTTCGAACCGCCACCGTCAACGAGCTTTACCACTTCTTCGTGGTGGCCTTCGCCGCAGCGCCGGGTGCCACCTACATGGCCCAGCTGGCCGAGGCCTACAACTTCTTCAGCGCTCAGCCACCGCGGCCCGACAACATGTCGGTGCTGCAGCAGATCGTGGAGATCTTCACCACCAAGCCGCAGTTCACGGGCGTCTACCCGACGACGATGTCCAACCGCGATATCGCATCGTTACTGGTCAATAACATCGTCAAGGCCAGTGCCTCAGAGGCGGCCCGCAACGAGGCCATCAAGGACATCGAGGCGGTGCTCGACCCGGCCATCGGCTGGAGCCGCGGCAAGATGCTCTACACCGTCTTCGGCAACCTGGCCAGCAAGCCGCTGACCGACGCGACTTGGGGCGGCACAGCCAAGCAGTTCCAGAACCAACTGGCCGTTGCGCGTTACTTCACCGAACAGATGGGCGTGGAGACCGAAACCCTGGCCACACTGCGCGGCGTGATCGGCAGCGTCACGCCTGACACCGACGTCTCCACCATCGACAAGATCGTGCAGATCATTGGCACAGTGCCGCCAGGAGGGTGAGCCCCGGGCGAACAGCCGATTGCACGGCGCACGAGCAGGCAGGGTCGGCAACTGCATGACGCCATCTCGCGCACACTCGCGGCATGCTCCCCTTACGACACTTGGTGACCGTGCTGCTGATCGGGTGGTGGTCCGTCATCAGCCCGGCAGCGTCCGCTGCCGACCTGGAACGCGGCCGGCAGCTCTACAACACCGCGCCCCAAGCCGGCTTGTTGGCCTGCGTGGACTGCCACGGCGAGAAGCCACAGGAACAGAACTTCGGCAACATCTGGGCGGGCAGGCACGCCACCTTCCTGATCGAACGCGCCGTGTCCATCAACACAGGGGGCATGGGCTACTTCCGCAGCTTCTACGACCGCTCCGCCCTGGCGGATATCGCCGCCTGGCTGGGCACGGCGCCCGCTTCGTTGACCTTTGCCGACACGCCCGTCGGCTCCGTGAGCGCCAGCCGCAGCGTGACCTTGAGTGCCAGCACCAAGGCGGGGATCACCGGCTTGAGTTGGCGGGCAGAGGGCGGCTACACGGTCAGCGCGGGCACTTGCGGTACCACCGTGGACCGCTTTGCCGCCTGCACTTTGGAGGTGGCCTTCTCCCCCAGCGAAGCCGGGTTGCGCAAGGGTGCGCTGTTCATCTCGCACGACGGGAGTCCTTCCCCCATTCGCATCGAGCTCACTGGCACAGGCCTGGCCCGCACCGCCGCCGTCGCCTCCTTGAGCCCGGCACGGCTGAGCTTCGGCCGTGCGTCCCCGCCGCAGGCGGCCACACTGCGCAATGACAGCGACACGGCACTGACCGTGCAGAACGTCCAGGTCAGCGGTCCCGGGTTCCGCTGGGCGGGGGGAAGTTGCGTCAAGGGGCTCAAACTGGCTGCGAAGACGTCCTGCAGCGTGCTGATCACCGCTTCGCCAGAGTCGGCTGCTGAACGCACGGGCTGGGTCTCGATCGCCCATGATGGGCAAGGCGGCATCAGCACCGTGGAGCTTCGTGGCGCTGCGGGTGCACTGCTGCCGCGGCTAGTGGCCACCATCAAGTCGGTCGATCTGGGCACCATCGGCCTTGGCGAAGTCATCACCTCCGGCTGGGTGGCCTTCGTCAACCAGGGGCCCGGCCCACTGAGCTGGAATCTGCCATCCACCGGTGATGCGGTGTTCAGCGCAGCCCAATCCGACTGCACGGCAGGCGCCGTCATGGCGGTGGGGGCCACCTGCCAGATAAAGATCGCCTTCAGCACCGCGCGCGCTGGCAGGTTCACCTCGACGCTTCGCTGGACGGTGGGAACGGCCATCACCCCCGAAGTGCCTATTTCAGGGGTTGCAGCCGTGGACGCCATGCCCGCCACTTCGGGAGCGTTGACCAACCCCGCGCCCAGTTCATCGAAAGCGGCCTGGGCCGTGGATCAGGTGGCCTTGGCCATGGGCGGCGGCCTTGCGGGCACACGGGTGACCCGGCGCCTGACCGTGCACAACCTGGGTACCCAGCCCCTGCACCTGGGCCGCTTGGTCGTGACCGGCGAATCGGCAGGTGAGTTCGCTTTGGCCGGAGACTGCCAGGAAGGCCGAGCAGTGCCTGCGGGGCAGACCTGCCAGGTCGAGGTCAGCCGCACGGCAAGACTCACCGGGGAATCCGTCATGGCCAGCCTGCTGGTGCAGGTAGGCACCCCGCTGCAAGCGGCGACGATCCTGTTGGACGGCTCCTCAACCGAGGAGGTCGCGGCCTCGGCACCCAGCTGGCTGCCTTCGAGCGCAGTGTCAGCAGCCACGGACCTGCAGCTCAGGGTGGACGGCCTCCCGCTGGGAGCACCTCTGGAGTGGGGCAGCGTGCTTGTGGGCGAGGCCACTGCGCCCAGGACAGTGACGCTGCTGAACCGGAGCCCGCTGGCGTCACCGCCCTTGATGTGGCGGCTCGGCGGGCCTGGCAGCAGGGACTGGAGTGTCAGCCTGCCGGCCAGCCCCAGTGGTTGTACCGCCGGGCAGGCGCTGGCGTCAGGAGCCCAATGCACGCTGCTTCTCAGCTTTCAGCCCACGGGCCCGGGGCGGCGAGAGGCGTGGCTGTTGACGCCGGGGCCCAGCGGATCGCCGGGGTTGAAGCTCCAAGGCGTGGGGCTGGTGGCAGCCGCCGGCCGTGCGGCGGCACAGCCTGGGGCGATCACCTTCCAGGCCAGCCCTGCAGGGGTGCCACCTCCTCAGTCCGTGGTGGTCATCAACGAGGGTGCTGCGGCAGCCAGGGTGGCGGGCCTGGGCGTGAGCGGGGCTGGTTTCCAAACCGTGACCAGCGCAGTTTCCGCATGTCCAGAACCTCCTTTCGACCTCCTGCCGGGGTTGTCCTGCAACCTGGGCATCCAGTGGACCGGCACCGCAGCAGGGGCGGCAGGGTCCACGTTGCGGGTGACGACGGGAGAAGACGGTGCAGAACTCCGGGTGCCGCTGACGGTGGCAGAAGACCCCTTGCTGAGGACCAATGAAGGGGGCGGTGGTGGCGCCGTGTATGGGCTGTGGTGGCTTGGCCTCGCATGCGCTGCAGGGCTGTTGCATCGTTCGGGCTCAAGGCGTCACACCTTGCCAGGCCCTTCCAGGGCTTGATAGGAGAATCCTTGCATGTCGGCCACCGCCCAAGCTGCATCCATGGAACCCTCAAGGTCGGATCTTCGCGCTCGTCGGCACGTGTTGCGCAGCGTCGCCTTGGCGGCAGGCCTGGCAACCCCAGGCGTCTGGGCGTCCCCGGCTGGCCCAGGCAGTGTTTCGATACCCCGCTGGCCTGACCTGACCTTGAAGGGCCTGCAGGGTCAGTCGCTCACGATGGACGCCGGCCCATGGCGCGCGACGCTGATCGACTTCTGGGCGTCCTGGTGCACGCCCTGCCGCCTGTCCTTTCCCTGGATGAACAGCTTGCATGAGCGCCTGAGCGAGCGCGGGCTTCGCATCTTGGCCATCAACCTGGACCGGCGGCGCGAAGACGCGGTGCGGTTCTTGTCGGCCTACCCTGCCCGATTCGAAATCGCCCTGGACCCGACGGCGCAGAGCGCATCAGCCTTGAACATCCAGGCCATGCCGACTTCCATGCTGCTGGGGCGGGACGGTGTCATCCGGTGGACGCACAAGGGCTTTCGGGAGTCAGACACCGAGGGCCTTGAACAGCGGATCAAGGAGGCCCTGAGATGAAGCGGCCCGGCTGCTCGAGAAGGCCCGCGGCCCTGACCACCCAGGCAGTGGCCGTCATCATCGTCACGCTGACATCGGGCTGCACGTTGACCCCCCCGAAGCCCTGGGAAAAGGACCTGCTGGCCCGCCCCGCCATGGCCCTGGACGCCGACCCCTTGGACCGGCGCTTCACGCAGCACATCTACACCAGCAAGGAAAACTCCTCGGGAGGCAGCGGCGTGGGCGGCGGGGGCTGTGGCTGCAACTGAAGGGCCGCAGGGCTCCACTCCTACGCCGGGCTGGGGGCCACTGGTAGCCCTGGCCTTGAGCCTGCCCGGGCTGGCCATGGCGCAGGCCGAGACGGCCCCCGT
>CAISJH010000245.1 GCA_903885585.1 uncultured beta proteobacterium | reverse complement strand
GTGGGCGTGGGCGATGTGGAGGCGGCGCTGCGCGAGAAGGCCCGATGGATCCTGCGCAAGTTGCAGGAGCAGCAGGAGCGCTCGCGTCGCCTGGCCCAGGCGCGGGTGGACTGGAAGGACGGCACCACCCTGCCATTTCTTGGGGAGACCGTCATCGTCGTGGTCGACCCGCGGGTGACAGGCGCCGTGCTGCACAGCGATGCCACGTCCTTGCCTGGGGTGCCCGGGCTCACCTTGCACGTGGGCCTGCCGCATGGCGCTGCTCCGGCCCAGCTGCGCGACGCCGTGCAGAGTTGGTTGCAGCGGCAAGCACGGCGCGTGTTCGAGGAGCGCTGCACCGAGTTTGCACAGCGTCTGGGCGTGCAGGTGCGCCGGCTATCGCTCAGCTCGGCCTCCACCCGCTGGGGCAGTGCGCGGGCCGACGGCTCCATCCGGCTGAACTGGCGCCTGGTGCACTTTGCGGTGCCGGTGATTGATTACGTGGTGGCGCACGAACTGGCGCACCTGCGCGAGATGAACCACTCCGGTGCCTTCTGGGAGGTGGTGCGCTCGGTCATGCCTGACTATGAACAGGCCCGCGGCGCCCTCAAGACCGAGGTGCTCCCCGTGCTCGACTGAGTACGTCGGGCCCACAAGGCTGCAGCGCCCATGCCGGAAGGCGGTTCCGCCAAATCTGTCGCTCTTTGGCCCGGTTTGTAACCTTTGGGGTAATGACCGATCCTGGGTCGATCGGCATAGTCGAACGCAGCTGTCAAGGAGTCTGTTGCCGGCCAGCCGGTGTTCAGAGTCGAAGCTTTCGGGGAAGGGGTGCATCGACGCCCCGCGCGTTGTCAGGGTCAGCGGCCTCCACGATCGGAGGCCGCTTTCCCTTCAGCCTAGGCAAGGTCAGCGCCCCGGCGTCCAGGGGTTGGGGGCCCCGGCTTGAGGTTACATTGATTGACGTTTACGTCAACGTCATCCCGTCAGTCCGCCATGGCCGCCCCCCGCCGCAAAGCCGACCCCGGCGCCAGACCCCAGGACGCCGTGACGGCGCTCACTATCACCGACTTGGCGCAAGAGTTCGACATCACGCCGCGCGCCATCCGGTTCTACGAAGACGTGGGCCTGCTCACGCCCAGCCGCGCTGGCCGCAACCGCATCTACACCCAGCGCGACCGCACGCGATTGAAGCTCACCTTGCGTGGCAAGCGCCTGGGCTTGAGCTTGCAGGAGATCAAGCAGCTGGTGGACATGTACGACAGCGCGTCGGACACGGTGCCGCAGCTCCAGGCCTTTCTGGGCGTGTTGGCGGCACACCGTCAACTGCTGGAGCAGCAGCGCGAGGACATCGAGATCACCCTCGCCGAAATCGCCCAGCATGAGGCCCGCTGCCGGCAGTTGCTGGCCGTGCCAGCCCGGCGCAAGCCAGCACGCGCAGCATCCTGAATTCAAACGACGCCCGAGGAGCCTTTCCCATGAACCTGCCTGGCCTTGACTTCCAACTCGGCGAGGACATCGACGCCCTGCGCGATGCCGTGCGCGACTTCGCCCAGGCTGAGATCGCCCCCCGTGCGGCCGAGATCGACCGCAGCGACCAATTCCCCATGGACCTGTGGCGCAAGATGGGCGAGCTTGGCGTGCTGGGCATCACCGTGCCCGAGGCCTATGGTGGCGCGAACATGGGCTACCTGGCCCACATGATTGCGATGGAAGAGATCAGCCGGGCCAGCGCCAGCGTGGGCCTGAGCTATGGCGCCCACAGCAACCTGTGCGTGAACCAGATCAAGCGCAACGGCACCGATGCGCAGCGCGCCCGGTACCTGCCCAAGCTCATCTCGGGTGAGCACGTGGGCGCGCTGGCCATGAGCGAGCCTGGCGCGGGTTCCGACGTGCTGAGCATGAAACTCAAGGCTGAAGACAAGGGCGGCTACTACCTGCTCAACGGCAACAAGATGTGGATCACCAACGGGCCGG
>CAISJH010000244.1 GCA_903885585.1 uncultured beta proteobacterium | reverse complement strand
CATGCCGCTGCTTCCCAGCTGATCGAGCCTGGGCTCAACGGGCAGCGGGTGCCCTTGGGCGACGAGGCTGCCTTCATCGACGCGGCTGTGGCCGCAGCTCTGGACCGAGCCCAGCTGACGCGTTGGTCGCTCGAGGCCCGGCGCACCGTGGAGCCGCTGGACTGGAGCGGGATCGTGGAGCGCTTCGAGTCCGAGCTGAGGGACGCTCTGCAACCCACGCTCAATGAAACCAAGATCCGCAGCGTCGGCGTTCTCGCCACCACAGCGCCCCCATGGCCGCTGCGATGAGCAGACCAAAGCCGCAGAGCAGCCCAACGATGGGCACCTCGGCAGCCACCAAGGCGCCGTAGATGGCCAGCATGGCCAAGACACTGACGTTTTCGTTGAAGCCTTGAACGGCGATCGAGCGGCCTGCGCTCAACAGCGCCACGCCGCGATGCTGCAGAAGGGCATTCATGGGCACCACCAGCAGGCCCGCTACGCCCCCCACCACGGCCAGCAGAGCGGCGGCCCACCACAGGCTGTTGACGAAGGCCACCACGGGCATCATCAGCCCCAGCGCCACGCCCAAGGGCAGCACGCGCCGCGCAGCCCCAAGTGGCACGTGACGGCCTGCCAACCCGGCACCCAACACCACCCCCACGGCCACGGCGGCTTGCAGATAGGCGGCCTGGTCCAGCGGAAGGTGCAGCACCTCTGCAGCCCATCGCAGCACCGCAAACTGCAGGGTGGCTCCCACCCCCCAGAACAAGGTGGTCACGGCCAGGGACATGCCCCCATCCTGATCTCGCCACAACTTGCGATGGGCCAGCAGGAGGTCCTGAGGGGCCCTTTGGACGCCCACTGCATTCTGGGGATAGACGGCGCCGCTGGCAGGCACCCCCAGATTGAGCAGCGAAGCCACGGCGTAAGCAACAAGCACGATGGCCAGCGACAACAGATAGGCGGAATCGAGCACGCCGCCGCTGATAGTGCCCATTTCCTGACGCAAGCCGCCTGCCCACTCCCCTTGAACCAGCCAAGGGCTGACAAGCAGACCGCCGAGCACAGTGCCGGCCAGCGCCGCCCCCACGACAGAGACCTCGATCCAGGCATTAGCCGCAACGAGGCTGGGTGCGGGGACGATCTCCGTGATCAGGCCGTACTTCGCAGGCGCGTAGGCAGCGGCGCCCAGACCGACGACGGCAAATCCTGCTGCCGGGTGTACACCCAAGCACAGCATTGCTGCGCCGAGCACCTTGACCCCGTTCATCCACGCCATCAACCGGGCCTTGGGCACGGCGTCCGCCAAAGGACCCACCCAAGGCGCCAGCACCACGTACGAGACGGTGAAGCCGAACTTCAGCATGGGGGCCCACCAGGCGGGCAGGTTGTGCTCCACCAGCAGCGCCATGGTGACGATCAACAGCGCGTTGTCGGCCAACGCGGACGCGAATTGCGCCGCAATCAGCAGGTGGAAGCCGGCTGGCATGCGGGAATCGGGTCCCATTGGTCGAGCCAGTCGACCAGACGAGCGAGGCCTTGCCTCAAGGGCGTGTGTTGCATGGGCCCGCCGAGAACCCGATGCAGCAAGCGGTCGTCGGCACAGGTGTAGGCCACGTCATCTGGAGGCAGACGATGCATCTCGACCTGAGCTTCGCGACCTAGAGCTTCCTCCAGCAGCCGCACGAACTCCAGCAGCCTGACGGGCTGGCTGTGCCCGATGTTCAGCACGTCGGGCAGGGGTTGCTGCAGCGGTTGCTGCACCAGACGCACCACGGCGTCTACGGCATCGGCGATGAAGGTGAAGTCACGCCGAGGCTGCCCATGGCCGTACAGCTTGATCGGTCGTCCCTGTCGAATGGCTTGAGCGAAGAGATACGGCGCCATGTCGGGCCGTCCCCACGGGCCGTAGACCGTGAAGAAGCGCAGTCCGGTAGACGTCAGCCCCATCTGGGCCTTGTAGGCTGCCGCCATCGCCTCATTGGCCATCTTGGTGGCCGCGTAGAACGAGGTCGGAGGCCCAGTGCGGTCGGACTCTGCGAACTGGCCGCCACGTTGTCCATAGACGCTGGACGAACTGGCATAAAGCAATCGGCGAACTCCAGCTCGGCGGCAGGCCTCCAGCACGCTGGCAAACCCCATCAGATTGGCGTTGGCATAGGTCAAAGGGCGCTCCGCTGAAGCCCGCACTCCGGGCAGCGCAGCCAAATGCACCACCACGTCGGCCTGTCGCTCAAGGAGTGCGAGCGTCAAGGCGTCCGTGTCGCAAGCGTCCAGCGGCGTCACGTCCACGCCCGATGCGCGAATCAGTGCCGTCAACCGGCCATCCTGCAATGCCAGCATGCTCGACGCCGACAGCAGGTCGCACCCGCTCACCCGCAGACCGTGCTTTGCCAAGGCCTGCGCGACGTGAGCACCAATGAAGCCCGCGGCCCCTGTGACAAAGACTGACTGCATGTGCGGATGGTCCGCTTAGGTCAAGACGATGTGCTGACGGATTCATGAAGTTTCCGTGTCACGAAGGCGCCACTCCGCGTTCACCGCCTTGTCATGCAAGTCGGTGAAGCTCCACGCCATGCAATGCCATGGTGAAGTTGTTGAAGGGCCGCCGCCTCGCCATACAGGGATGGTTCCGCCGAGAGTTGCCGAGCTGGCCCTGTGGCTCACGGGCGCGATGCTGATGGGTGCGGGTGGGCTGGCCCAGATCTCAGGCGCCAGCTGGCACTGGATGCATCTGGTCCACGGCACTGAACCTACTTTGCACCTGACCTGGGCGTCGCTGACCTTGCTCGGGTTCGGGTGGCCGCTGTTGATTCTTGGAGCTGCCCACGCAGGTCGGTGCGGCGTGCTGGTGTCGGTGTTTATCAAGGCCGCTTTGATCGCGATAGTGATGGCCCAGGTGCCTAAGGTCGTGTGGCCCCAGCCACGGCCGGCGGCAGTGTTGGACGTCTCTCAGCTTCACGTCATCGGTGAAGCTGTCGTTCACAGCGGCTCGATGCCCTCGGGGCATGCTCTGGCGGTGTTTGCCATGTTGGCTGCCGCATGGTTGGGGCGGAGCCATCGCGGACTTGGCAGCCCACCGAGTGCAGTGGCCTTTGGGTGGTGTGCGGCACTTGCATTGGCCGTTGCGGTCGCCTGGTCGCGGGTGGCGGTGGGTGCCCATTGGCCTGCCGACGTTCTGGTCGGGGCCGGTGCAGGCCTCTGGGTGGGTGCGCTGGCCTGGCGATGGGAGCGCGTTTCGCCCTGGGGTCGATGGTTTGAAGGCGCGAGTGGTCAACGGTCGGTGTGCGCGTTCCTGATGGTTGCCGCAGCTGCCTGGGCATTGACGGCAACGGGCTATCCCCAAGCGCTTTGGCTGCAGTGGATGCTGGCAGGAGGGGCCTTGGCCGAGGCCATTCGTCGGGCACGTGTCTTGAAGATGACAGCCATCGCTTCAGGTGTTCCGCAAGCGGGAAGGTCCGGGTCGTGATCCCCGCAGGCGCGGACGCGCGGCGCGCCCCACTGTCCAGGCGATGGTGGATCCTGGGCGGCTGGCTGTGCAGCTTGGTGTTGTGCGCCTGGCTTTACCACCATCTCAGTTCATTTGAGTGGCAGGGGTTGCTCGAGGGTGTCCCCTGGTTCTGGTGGCCGCTGGCGACCTTGGGGTGGTTTGCAGGCTATGGCGTCAGGGCTTGGCGGCTTCAGCAGGAATGGGCTGATCGTGCCTGGGTGCCCTGGAGTCGATGCCTCAGCCTGGTGTTGCGGCACAACGCAGCCGTGTTGATCGTTCCCCTGCGCCTGGGTGAGGCCAGCTACCTGATTGGCGTCGCCCGGCAATGGGGCGTGGACATCCAGTCTGCTGCATGGAGCCTTCTGCGGCTTCGCCTCCAGGACGCCGTGGTACTGGGAGCGTTGGCAGTGGCTTGGTTGTTGCCGGGTGGTGCTTGGGGAGTTGGTCTGTCGGCGGTAGCGCTGCTCCTGTGTCGGCATCACCTTCATCGTGCTTGCCTCCGGCCTGCCAGCCGTGGAGGCCGCATCTGGAACGAGCTGATGCGCTTGTTCCTGTCCCCAGGCTGGGTTCACTCGGTGGTGAACTGGAGTTTGCGATTGGCGGTCATCGGTGGTTGGCTCTTCTTGCTGGCACCGCTGACGCCTGCTGCGGCCATTGGTACTGCGGCAGGAGCTGAGCTCGGCGCCCTGTGGCCTCTTCAAGGCCCGGCTGGCCTTGGCCCGTTCGAACTTGGCGTGTGGTCCGCTGCCCAATGGCTCGGGCAGTCGCCACCGGGCCTGCTGGCCGCCGCCCTGACCGCGCATCTGTTTTGCATCACGGTGGCGTTGGCGGGTGCGCTGGTTGCGCTGTGGACATGCGGCCCTCCACCGGCAGCATCCTTGTTCGGAAAGAGTCAAAGATGACCCAAGCATGGCTGGAGTTCGGGGACGTTGGATCCCAGACTCAAAAACGCACCTCAGTTCTGAGCAGTATGCAAGTGCCCACCTTCGAGGCCTCGCAGTCGCCAACAGTCGGTCAGCACCGCGTATCCGTCGTCGTGCCTCTCTACAACGAAGCGCCGAACGTGCAGCCCCTGGTTCGTGCTGTGAGCGAAGCGTTGGTGCACGCGCCCTGGCCATGGGAGCTCATCCTGGTCGACGACGGCTCTACCGATGGAACCGTCGCTGCCGTGAAGGAAGCTTGTCTGGAGCATGGCCCGCACGTCCGGTTGCTGCGCTTGTCTCGCAACTTCCACCAGACGGCCGCCATGCAGGCCGGGATCGATACAGCCCGTGGGGACGTCATCGTCACCATGGACGGTGATCTCCAGAACGATCCGCGAGACATTCCCCGACTGGTTGGCCGTCTGCTTGACGAGTCACTGGATATGGTGGCGGGCTGGCGACAGCATCGCCAGGACGGCCTCGTTCTGCGGCGACTGCCGTCGCTCATGGCCAACCGTCTGATCCGCCAGGTGTCGGGCCTTGAGTTTCAGGATCTGGGCTGCAGTCTCAAGGCATTCCGGGCCAGCGCCCTGAGGCGTATCCGGCTGTACGGTGAGATGCATCGTTTCATCCCGGCCTGGTTGGCAACGGTCACCTCGCCTGATCGCATGGCCGAGGAGCCTGTGGCTCATTGGCCCCGGACCCAGGGCAATTCAAAGTATGGAATCTCCCGTACCTTCAGGGTCCTGGTGGACCTGTTGTCGATTCACTTCTTCCTGCGGTTCGGCAGCAGGCCAGGGCACTTCTTCGGCGGCATTGGGCTCGCCTTGACAGGCTTGGGCACGGCGGTCCTCGGCTACCTTGCTGTGCTCAAACTGATGGGTGAGTCCATCGGAACGCGACCCCTGCTCGGGTTGGGGTTCATCCTGTCCATCGCGGGCCTGCAGTTCCTCACCACGGGTGTGCTGTCTGAGATGCTGGTGCGGATCTACTTCGATGGCACTCACGCCAAGCCTTATCACCTGTGGCCGGCGCCTGGGCTGAATGACGAAGAGGGTTGGCATGCTTGAAGTCTTGCGCGGCGCGAGCGGACGTTCTCGTGTCGGCCTGCTTCTGCTGGGCGTTCCTTTTCTGTTGTGTCTGGGCACCGCTCCGCTCTTTGATGTTGACGAAGGCGCCTTTGCCGAGGCCTCGCGCGAAATGTGGGCCAGTGCAGACTTTGGCCACACCACCCTGAACGGCGTCGACCGCTTTGACAAGCCCGTGGCCGTGTATTGGCTTCAGGCCCTCGCCATAGGCCTGCTGGGCCCGGGAGAGTGGGCTGTCCGCCTACCGTCTGCGTTATGCGCCTGGGCCCTTTGCGTTGCCGTTGCGAAGTTCGCGTGCACCCAGTGGGGGCGCGCCACAGGTGGGTGGGCCGCTGTGCTGCTGGCCAGCAACCTGGGCCTTCTGGTGATCGGGCGCGCCAGCACGGCCGATGCTTTGCTGAACCTCTGTCTGGGGCTGACCGCGCTGGACCTGTGCCGCCATCTGATGACCGGCTCCGCATGGCCGCTCAGACGCGCAGCCTTGTGGGTCGGGATTGGGGTGATGACGAAGGGACCGGTCGCCGTGCTGATCCCGGGCGCGACCTTGTGTCTGTGGTGGCTGAGTTACCGCGATGGCAAGAAGGCTCGACAGGCCTTGAGTGATTTGTGGTCCTGGGCCATTGTCTTGGTGGTCGCTGCGCCCTGGTATCTCTATGCCTGGGGCAGGCACGGTGAGGCCTTTGTGAACGGGTTCCTGGTCAAGCACAACCTCGAGCGATTCAGCAGTGCCATGGAAGGCCATGCCGGCAGCGTCCTCTATTTCGTGGTTCTCCTGCCGGTGTTGTGGTTGCCTTGGACGGGTCTGCTGGTGCCGGTTCTGGCTCGCTTTCGCGATCAGTGGACCGACCCTGTCTCCCGCTTCCTGGTGTTGTGGGCGGCGTTCGTGCTGACCTTCTTTTCGTTGTCAGACACGAAGTTGCCCCACTACGCTTTGTATGCCTTTGTTCCGCTGGCTCTGCTCATGGCCAGGCAGGCTGTGCAACATGGCCCCTGGTTGCGGGCAGCGCTTTGGCTGGGTCTCGGAACCTGGCTGGCTCTCTTGACCTTGTTGCCCTGGCTGGCCGTGACGCTGGGTCGGAGGACTGACGATCCGTTCTACAGGGCCCTGCTGGGAGGTGCCCCATTGCCTGGCGGGCACTGGCTTGTCGTTGCGCTCGCCGCTGGCTTGTTGTTCTGGCTGACCGTGGACCGCTGGCGCTCGTTCCAGTCCAGATCATGCGCGGCGGGAGTGGTCTGCGCTCTGGTGTGCGTGGCCTGGCTATGGCCCTGGGTGGGGGAGGTGCTGCAGGGTCCCACCCGCAGAGCTGCCTGGGCATCGGTGCAGTACTCCGGGTCTGCTGTGCAATGGGACGTTCATTGGCCCAGCGTGGGCTACTACCGGGAGCAGCCTGTGCCCAGAAGGCCACCTCAGCCAGGTGAGTTGGCGTTCGTCAGAGCAGATCGCTTGACTTCACATCCCTTGAGGGAGGACTTCGACGTGCTCTACAAAGAGAGATCCGTAGCGCTGGTAAGGCGCAAGGCTGCAGCAGACGGGCAGACGCCATGAAGGCTCGGGTTCGCGAACGCTGGGCTCTTGGAGGGACGGGGCTGGGGCTGGTCGCCGTGTTTGAAAGCTGGCCCCTGCTGGACCTGCAGATCGCCGATAGCTTCCACGCGGGCGCAGGCGACTTCCCTGGCCGGCAATTGATTTGGGTCCAAGCGGCGTATCTCGGCACGCCGTGGCTCGGCCGTGCCCTGTTTTTGCTTTCGGGTGTGCTGCTCCTGTGCGCTCTCTGGTCGTCTGCGGGTGTGTCACGCCGCATCTGGAGGCGGGCCGCCGCCGTCCACCTCGTGATGTTGCTGGGCATCGGACTGGTGGTGCATGCCGCCTTCAAGGAGCAGTGGGGCCGTCCCCGGCCTTATGAGCT
>CAISJH010000243.1 GCA_903885585.1 uncultured beta proteobacterium | reverse complement strand
GCCCTGGCTGAACGTGCTGGAAAACGTAGCCTTCGGCCTGCAGATTCAAGGGCACAACAAGGCCAAGAGTGAAGGCATTGCGCGCCAGTTCATCAAGCTGCTGGGGCTGGAGCAGTTCGAGCAGTCGGCCACCTACGAATTGTCGGGCGGCATGCAACAGCGCGTGGGCATCGCGCGCGCACTCACCAGCGACCCCGACATCCTGTTGATGGATGAGCCCCTGGGCGCGCTGGACGCGTTGACCCGCGAGCGCGCGCAGGAGCTCATCCTGAAGGTCTGGCGGGACACCGGAAAGATGGTGTTCTTCATCACGCACAGCGTGGAGGAGGCGCTGTTCATGGGGACCCGGCTGATCGTCATGTCGCCCAGGCCTGGACGCATCTCGCACACCTTTGATCTGCCTTTCAGCCGGCGCTATTTCGAGTCTGGCAATGCGCGCGAGATCAAGGCGTCGGCCGAGTTCATCGAGCTGCGCGAAGCCGTACTGCAGATCATCTTCAGCGACGAAGCAGGAGGCCATGATGAGTGAGAACCGTTCCGCAAGCGGCAATGGCTTCCTGACGGGCCTGATGAAGGCCAAGCCCGCCAAGCCCGGCGAGATCTACGGCGTGCCAGGACAGGGCGAAAGTTTCAGGATCAGCGCCGTCGTGATCGTGCTGCTGATCTCCTTCTGGGGGTTCGTCACCTATGCGGGCTACATCAAGCCGCTGTTCCTGCCCTCACCCATGGGCGTGGTGGAAGCCCTCTTTGACGTGATGAAGGAAGGTTTCACCGGGGTCGGCTTCTGGGAGCACATCTGGGTGAGCACCCTGCGGGTCTTCGGGGCATTCCTGTTGGCCTGTGTCATCGGCATTCCGCTGGGCATCGCAATGGGCATGAGCCCGGTTGCCCGCGGCATCTTTGACCCGCCCATCGAGTTCTACCGCCCGATTCCCCCGCTGGCCTATCTGCCATTGATGATCATCTGGTTCGGCATCGACGAGCTGTCTAAGGTGCTGCTGATCTTCTCGTCGGTGCTCGCGCCCATGGTGCTAGGTGCCCGGGCCGGCGTGAAGTCGGCGGCGATCGAGCAGATTCATGCCGCCTACTCGTTTGGCGCCACGCGCTGGCAGGTGATCCGCAAGGTCATCCTGCCGTCGGCCATGCCGGAGATCTTTACCGCGATGCGAGTGGGCATCGGTTTCGGCTGGACCACGCTGGTGGCGGCCGAGATGGTGGCGGCCACATCTGGCCTAGGCTACATGGTGCTGTCCGCTTCTCGCTTCCTGCAGACGCCCGTCGTCATCATGGGCATCGTCGTCATAGCCGCGATCGCCTATGCATTTGACCATCTGGTCCGCTTTGTTGAACGGCGCGTGGTGCCCTGGAAGGGCCGCGGCTGATCCGCAGGGCTGTAAACGCATCGATTTGAAGGCAAGCTTCCATGACGATTGAATATCTGAAGAAGGCTCCTCCGCGGCAGGAGTCCATCGACACCGCGACATCCGAAACCGTGGAGCGTCTGCTGGCCGACATCCAGCGCAACGGCCGCGACGCGGTGGAGAAGTACGCGCGTGAACTCGACGGCTGGCATGGTCCGATCGTGCTGGGCGAGAACGACTTCGCCAAGGCCACCCGGGCGCTGTCGCAGGGCGTGAAGGACGACATTGCGTTCGCGTATTCGCGCGTCAGGGATTTCGCGCTGCGCCAGCGCGAGTCGCTGCACGAGTTCGAGGCCCAACTGATCGACGGCCTGGTGGCCGGGCAGAAGCTCATTCCGGTGAACACCGCCGGCTGCTATGTGCCCGGCGGGCGCTATGCGCACGCCGCCTCCGCGATCATGAGCGTGTGCACCGCCAAGGTGGCCGGTGTGCCGGATATCGTGGCGACATCACCCGCGCACAAGGAGTCGGGCGTGAACCCCGCCATCCTGCACGCCATGAAGCTGTGCGGCGCCGACACGGTGCTGAGTCTGGGCGGCGTGCAGGGCGTTGCGGCCATGGCCTTTGGCCTGTATTCGGCCAAGCCGGCCGACGTGATCGTCGGACCGGGTAACCGTTTCGTGGCCGAGGCCAAGCGCACGCTGTTCGGTCGCATCGGCATCGACGTGGTGGCGGGCCCGACCGAGTCGGCCATCATTGCCGACGAGACGGCCGATGCCCATGTGGTGGCGGCCGATCTGGCCGGCCAGGCCGAGCACGGCCCCGACTCCCCGGTGTGGCTATTCACCTCCTCACGCGATCTGGGCCTGAAGGTCATGGATCTGATGCCGTCGGTCATTGCCGCCTTGCCCGAATTGGCGCGTAACGCGGCCACCGCAGCCTGGCGCGACTATGGCGAGGTGGTTCTGGTGAGCAGCCGTGAAGAGATGGTGGAGATCAGCGACGAGTACGCGCCCGAGCATCTGCAGGTGATGGCCCGTGACCTGGACTGGTGGCTGGCCCGGCTGACCAACTACGGTTCGCTGTTCCTGGGTGAGGAAACCACCGTGGCCTATGGCGACAAGTGTGCCGGTCCCAACCACATCCTCCCCACGCGGGGCGCTGCGCGCTACTCCGGCGGCCTGAGCGTGGGCAAGTTCATCAAGACGGTTACCTACCAGCGGCTCACCCGCGACGCCAGCCGCGAAGTGGGGCAGGTGGCAGCCCGTATTTCGCGCCTGGAGGGCATGGAGGGCCATGCACGCACCGGCGATATCCGTCTGCGCAAGTATTTCCCGGAGGACACCTTTGAACTGGGCACGCTCGCGGGCCACCAGCATTGATCGGACGATGGCTGCATCCATGACACCGGCAGCGGACCTCAAGACACAGGATGGCCTGTGGTTTGGCAAGGATCTGAGCACCCCCGAACCGATTCCCGAAGATGCGATTGAACGCGCCGTGGCGCTGATGCGCGCCGGCCGACTGCACCGCTACGGTGAGCAGGGCTCCGGCTATCCGGAACCGTCGCTGTTGGAGAAAGAATACGCAGCCTACGTGGGCAGCCGGTATTGCGTGGCCGTCAGTTCCTGCGGCGCGGCCATGTTCATCGCACTCAAGGCGGTGGGCGTGAAGGCGGGCGATAAAGTGTTGACCAGCACCTTCACCCTGGCGCCGGTGCCCGGCGCCATTGCCCACGCGGGCGCGCAGGCCGTGCTGGTGGAGACCACTGCGGACTACCTGACCGATCTGGCCGATCTTGAGCGCAAGGCCATCAGCAGCGGCGCCAAGGTGTTGCTGCTGTCTCACATGCGCGGGCATATCTCCGACCTGCAGGCAGTGCGCATGATCTGTGACCGGCACGGTATCGCGCTCATCGAGGACTGCGCCCACACCATGGGTGCCAGATGGGACGGTCGGCACACCGGCACCTGGGGCCAGGTGGGCTGCTACAGCGCCCAGACCTACAAGCACATCAATTCGGGCGAAGGTGGCCTGCTTGTGACCGATGACGACGATGTGGCGGCCCAGGCCATCCTGATGTCGGGTTGCTACATGATGTACGACCAGCACCTGCTCAGACCCCCTGCCGAGGTGTTCGAG
The DNA here is from genome assembly GCA_903885585.1 of uncultured beta proteobacterium. Classification (GTDB taxonomy): domain Bacteria; phylum Pseudomonadota; class Gammaproteobacteria; order Burkholderiales; family Burkholderiaceae_C; genus Rubrivivax. The sequence continues at coordinate 1,247 of CAISJH010000243.1, read as the reverse complement.
CGCTGGAAATACGTGACGCCGAACTTCAGCATGCGCATGTCCAATCTGGCGGCCAGCCTGCTGCGACCGCAAATCGGGCAACTGGCCGACCGCGGGCGGCGCTGGAACCATGTGTATGCAACGCTGGCGCGCGAGCTTGGCAAGGCGCCTCAGCTGACGGTGCCAGACCGACATGCGAAGGAAGAATTCATCGCGAGCTCCATCCAGTTCACGCTGGACTTCACACCGGTACAGATCGAACGCTTCCTGAAGGAATGCACGCTGCGCGGGCTTTACATCAAGTGGTTCGGCACGCCCGCGCCGGTGGCCTTCACCAGCAATTACGAGCATTGGCGCTACCTCGACCAGAAGCCCGATCTGCCCCATTCCATGGCGGTGCTCAACCAGCTGTTTGATCTTCGTACCCCGGTGTCACTGACCGACGAGGACTGTGTGCTGATCGGTCGCATCGTCGCAACCGCGTGCGCGCTGGCCGCTGGGGACTGAATTCCATCCCCATCCACTCGAACGACAACACGAAAGCAAGCATGAAACTGACCAACTTCCCCCGCGTGCACATCACCCACGGCCCGACGCCGCTGGAGTTCATGCCGCGCCTGACCGAGGCCCTGGGCGGGCCCAATCTTTACATCAAGCGCGATGACTGCACCGGACTGGGCTCTGGCGGCAACAAGACGCGCAAGTTGGAGTTCCTGATGGCAGACGCCGTCAAGCACGGCGCCGACACCATCATCACGCAGGGGGCCACGCAATCGAACCATGCCCGCCAGACCGTAGCGATTGCCGCCAAGATGGGCATGAAGTGCGAGATCCTGCTGGAGGACCGCACCGGCTTCAAGGACGCGAGTTACAAGAAATCCGGCAACGTATTCCTGGACCATCTTTACGGCGCGAATGTGCGTGAACTGCCGGGCGGTACTGACATGAACGCGGCCATGGCCGCGGTGGCCGAAGAACTGCGTGCCGCCGGACGCAAGCCCTACATCATTCCTGGCGGAGGCTCCAACCCTATTGGCGCATTGGGCTATGTGACCTGCGCGCTGGAGATGGTGAACCAGTTCAATACACAAGACCTGCGGGTGGACTGCGTCGTGCATGCAACAGGTAGTGCCGGCACGCAGGCGGGCCTGGTGGTGGGCCTGGAAGGCACGCGCAGCCTGATCCCGGTGCTGGGCATCGGTGTGCGCGCGGCCAAAGAGACGCAGGAGACCAATGTCTATAACCTCGCCGTGAAGACTGCCGAGCTG
>CAISJH010000242.1 GCA_903885585.1 uncultured beta proteobacterium | reverse complement strand
GGCGTCCGAGCCGTACAGCGCCGTGCCCGGCCCGCGAATGACCTCCACACTCCCGGCGCCGGGCAGGTTCACTTCATAAAGAGCGTTGTGATTGAAGAAGCCGGTGGCGCGCGTGGCGATGCCGTCCTCCAGGTACAGGTATAGCGGCCCCGTCGTGAAGGGCTGGCGGATGGCGGTGCTGTGCCCTTCGCCGTTCGTCACGGCCACGGCCACGCCGGGCACCTGACCGAGCAGTTGCTGTGGGTGCATGGGCCCGGTGAAGCGCAGGTCACGCCCGCTGATGACCCCCACCGAAGCGGGGGTTTCCATGACGAGGGCACGCTCGCGTGTGCCGGTCACGGTCACGGCCTGGGCACCCTCAAGGGAAGGGGCCGCTGGAGCGGACACAGCACCGGTCTGCGCATGCAGGGCACCACTGCCACACACCAGCGCCAGCGCGGCACAGGACAGGCTGGAGCGCCGAAGACGCGCAGCCGGCGAACGAACAACAAGCCCATGGGCCGTCGCCAGAGGGGAAAGAGAAAACAAGGACATCTGAACTCCTGGACACAACCAGGCCCACGGGGCCTGGAGGACATCGATCACCCGCCGAGAGGGTCGACCTGCCAGGTCACCTTCGGCGGACAGCTTTCGACGGTCAGGAGTGGACGGGCGGTGCGCGGGGCTGGGCCGCGGCCCAGACGTGGAGGGTATGGGGCGCCTGCAGAAACAGCGCCGGCAAGGCCTGGGCTCGCGGATCTGACACCTGCCAAACAGGCACGGCCGGCGGCACAGCAAGGGGTGCGCCACCCAGCACGCAATGGGCGCAGCGCTCGAAGGCGTCCGCATGGTGCGCCGGGGTGTGAGGCGCTGCCTGGCCTTCGGCGGTTGGCACCATGCGCAAGCCGTCGGTCGTGCAGACCTCGACCATGGCATGGGCTGCCACGGGCTCAGCCCCCAGACCCCAGGCGCGGCTGAGGGTGGGCAGCAACGCAAGCGCCAGCACGGCCACAAGGGCGGTCCAGGTCCAAGCGCGTAGACGGTGGCGATTAAAGATCACAGCTGAAAGTTTACCGAGACCTCAATGTCCCCGCGGCCGTCTGCGCGTTCGAAATCGGAAAACCGAGCGTTGACCCCAAGGCAGGCCCGGGAAGGCACGACCACGGGTCGATAATCACTGTATGGCCATCCAGACCGATGACTTCGCCCCGCAGCGACCGGCAGCGCCCCGTGTGGTGAGCGCCGCCCCGGCCTCGCCGAATGAAGAGGCCATCGAGCGGGCGTTGCGGCCCAAAGGCCTGACCGAGTACGTGGGCCAGGCCAAGGCGCGCGAGCAACTGGAGATCTTCATCGGTGCCGCGCGCATGCGCTCGGAGGCGCTGGACCACGTGCTCCTCTTCGGCCCGCCCGGCCTGGGCAAGACCACGCTGAGCCACATCATCGCCGCCGAGCTGGGCGTTAACCTGCGTCAGACCTCCGGGCCGGTGCTCGAAAAGCCCAAGGACCTGGCCGCGCTGCTGACCAACCTCGAGAAGAACGACGTGCTCTTCATCGACGAGATCCACCGCCTGAGCCCGGTGGTCGAGGAAATCCTGTACCCCGCGCTGGAGGACTACCAGATCGACATCATGATCGGCGAGGGCCCGGCGGCGCGCTCGATCAAGCTGGACCTGCAGCCTTTCACCCTGGTGGGTGCCACCACGCGCGCGGGCATGCTGACCAACCCGCTGCGTGACCGCTTTGGCATCGTGGCGCGGCTGGAGTTCTACACCGACGAGGAGCTCACGCGCATCGTCAGCCGCTCGGCCGGGCTGCTGGGCGTGCCCATGGACGCCGCCGGCGCGCTGGAGATCGCGCGGCGCTCGCGCGGCACGCCGCGCATCGCCAACCGTCTGCTGCGCCGTGTGCGCGACTACGCGCAGGTCAAGGGCAACGGCACCATCGATGCGGCCACCGCCGACCGGGCCCTGGCCATGCTGGACGTGGACCCGCGCGGCTTTGACGTCATGGACCGCAAGCTGCTGGAGGCGGTGATCCACCGCTTCGACGGCGGGCCAGTCGGGCTGGACAACGTGGCTGCGGCCATTGGCGAAGAACCCGGCACCATCGAGGACGTGATCGAGCCCTACCTGATCCAGCAGGGCTACCTGCAGCGCACACCGCGCGGTCGCATCGCCACGCTGGCGGCCTACCGGCACCTGGGGCTCACGCCCCCGGCACGCTCCGGTGCCGGCGGAGATCTGTTCGAGGGCTGAAGCCGGCCGACGGCCACCTCGCCGCCGGGGACCGCCACGGCGTTCAGGCGCTCACATCATCCAGGTCGTCCAGAGCGTCCAGGTGGGTGGTGTCGTTCCAGCCTACGAGGGTGAAGCCCTCGGGCGTCCACAGCAGGCGGTTGACGGTGGCGTTGCCCACCTGCCAGGTGCGCGGGGCCTGGAGTTCCAGGCGTGTGGCGGCCCGGTACAGGCAGTCGAGCACGCCGCCGTGCGCCACCAGGGCGATGGTCTCGCCGGCATGGGCGGCCGCCAGGCGATGGGCCGCGGCCACGCTGCGGTCAAAGAAGGCCTGCAGGGCCTCGCCGCCCGTGGGGCCGAAGTCCGGATCGCGCTGTCGCCAGCGCAGCGCATCCTCAGGCCAGCGCTGCGCGATCTCCTCGAAGGTGGCGCCCTCGAAGTGACCGAAGTGGCGCTCGCGCAGCCCCGTGTCTTGGAGCAAGGGTGCACCACACGCCTGGGCCAGGGCAGCCGCGGTGTCGCGGGCGCGCTGCAGATCGCTGGTGTAGACGGCGCACAGGGACTCGTCGGCCAGCGCCTGGGCCAGGCGCGCGGCCTGTTGCCGGCCGCGCTCGTTGAGCGGAATGTCGGTGAGGCCCTGGATGCGGGTGGCGACGTTCCAGTCGGTCTCGCCGTGGCGGATGGCGAGCACCCGGGTGACGATGGGGGCGCCTGCGGCGGGGGTTTCAGGCATGGTGCTTCTGGGGTGCGGCCAACGACCGGCCCTGGCG
>CAISJH010000241.1 GCA_903885585.1 uncultured beta proteobacterium | reverse complement strand
GTCGGTGGGCGACACGGTGTTTCTGACCGTGCGTCACGGGGCCGACTCGGTGTGCGTGGCACGGCACCTCGGGCATCACCCTATCCAGGTGCTCTCCATCGAGGTGGGGGTCAGGCGGCCCCTTGGGGCGAGTGTCTCGGGCGTGGTGCTGCTTGCGGCGATGGAGGAGGCCGACAGCGCTGCCCTGGTTGAATCCAATCGCGCGCGCCTGGAGCGTCTGGGCCTGTTGACGGCCGACGTGCAGCAGCGCATCGTGGTCGCTCGCCGCGACGGCCATGCCCATGCACCGCACGGGGTAGTCCCAGGCACGGCCGCCTTGGCGGTGCCCGTGAATGATGGGCATGGGCAGGTGGTCGCTGCCATCAGCATCTCCGCCCTGGCCGATCGCCTGCATCCCAGGCGCAAGCTGGAGGTGCTGGACCATATGCAGCGTTGCGCCGCGAGCGCCTCGCGCCGTTGGCAGGAGCAAAATTGGACCAAGGATTAAACTATTGTCAATGAGGCAAGCCACGGTGGAGTGACTGCCTTTGGCGCTGGTTCCTGGGCAAGTGCGCACATCGGGAGGTTGGCGGGCGATGCAAGGCGCGGTGGGCTTGGAAATGACGCGGCGTCAGAGGCTTTGGCCAGTGGCCAACACGGTGCTGCGTTGCAGACACGCCACGCTCTTGTGGAGTGTGGCGCTCTATGGCCTGCTGGCATTGGGCGCGTTCGGAACCCTGCCGCTGTGGGCCCTGCCAGCCTTGATTCCGCTGGTCTACGTGAGACTCGCGCTGGCCCTGCACGAGATGATGCACCGTTGCCACCCCGCTGGCCTGCCGGTCTTCTTCCGCTTGGCGATCGTGTTGGAAACTCCCTGGGCACTGGGCTACCGCGAGCATCGTCTTCTGCACCTGCGCCATCACCGCTTCAATGCCGGTCCTGGCGATCCCGAGCTTCGATTGATCGCCGCCCCCGCGCTGCAAGCTTTCTGGTTGGCCTGCACGGTGCCTGAGCGGTCCACCCTGGCGTGGGCCCGCGAGAAGGGACTGAGCGCCGTGCTGGGCCCGGCTTGCTGGGTTCGGGCAGCGCTGTTCCTGGCGGTGGCATGGGCGTCGCCGGCGGCCTTTCTCGTCTATTGGTTGGCCCTGCGCCTGAGTATTGGCGTATCGGGCTTCTGCTTTCACCACTTGTTGCACTCGCGGCAAGGTCGCCTGGGTACCTTTCCGCTGCCGGGTGGTGCGTGGGTGATGCGAGCGGGTCGATGGCTCTTCGGGCGGGGTCCCATGCTGATCTTGGCGCGTCATCGTGCGCACCACCTTTGGCCGGGCCTGGCAGTAGACGCGTTGCCCGATCTGCCAGATGATCTGGAGTTGCCGCCCGGGCAGCTGGGCGGGGTCGCGCTGGGTGGCCTGAACTGCGGGGTTGAGCGGCCTGCAAGGAGCTGAAGATGCATTGCGTGAACTGTCAGACAGCCCTGACCCCGGGGGCCAAGTTCTGCCCTGAATGCGGCACTCCTCAGCCTCGCAGCTGCCCGGCTTGTCACGCACCGGCCGCACCGACTGCGCGCTTCTGCCAGGAGTGCGGCACTGCGCTGGCGGCCGCCAACCCCGGCACGCCGTCGGCGCCGACCTCGCGGTCAGCTGGCGTGGTGGCGCCGCCTGGGACGGCGTCAACGTACTCAGGGCGGGAAACAAGACCCGCGCCTGACCGCAGCTTGATCACCGGAAGCGAATCCTCTGCGCACGCAGTCACACCCCGTGGCAATGCTGCGGGCATGGGCCGGTCCCGGTCTGACAGCGCGCGAGACGCCCATGCGGGCGCAGGTGAGCGGCGGCAGATGTCGGTCATCTTCTGTGATCTCGTTGACTCGGTGGGTATCTCGCGCAGGCTCGATCCAGAGGACCTGCGCGACATGATCCGCGACTACAGGCAGGTCTGTTCGGACATCGTGCGGCGCCACGACGGCACGCCAGCGCAGTTCCAGGGCGATGGCATCGTCGTGTACTTCGGCTACCCTTTGGCCCACGAAGACTCGCCGCGGCGTGCGGTGCAGGCGGCCCTGGACATTGTCCAGGGCGTGGCCGCCATGGCACCTGAGGTGCAGCGCCGCTACGGCGTGCGCCTGGCCGTGCGCGCAGCCGTCCACACGGGGCTGGCCGTGATTGGCGAGTTCGGTGCCGACGCCAGCACGGATGCCATGGGGTCGACCACCAACATCGCGGCGCGCATCCAGTCGGTGGTAGGCCCTGATACGGTGGCCATCAGCAGCGCGACCCAGCGACTCGTGGCCGGCTACTTCGACGTGGAGAGCCTGGGCTCGCACCAAGTCAAGGGGGTTTCCGAGGCGCAGGAGGTGTTCGCGGTGCACGCGGCCACCCAGGCCCGCGACCGGGTGCAGGCGTCTTCTGCCTTGCTGTCACCCTACGTCGGGCACGGCCAGACCATCGACACGCTGCAGGACCTGTGGCACTCAACCGCAGACGGCCATGGGCGCGCCGTCTTCCTGTCGGGAGAGCCGGGCGTGGGCAAGTCCCGGATGCTCTCGGAGTTTCGTCGCTTGATCCACGGGACGGGCGACATGATCGAGTGCTGGTGCTCGCCGTATTACAGCCAGACCGCCCTGTACCCTGTGGTGCGTGGCCTGCGGACCTACCACCTGGGCGCCGAGGCCTTGCCCGCGGCCGAGCAGCACACCCGGCTGCGCGCCGTGCTGCAGGAGCTGGGGTGCCACGATGAAGCGGCGCTGCCCATCGTGGCCGAGTTCTTCGGCCTGCCCATGCCCCCGGGGTACGAGCCGCTGCGGCTGCACCCGCTGACCCACCGCCAAAAGACCATTGCCACCTTCGGCACCATGCTGCGGGCGCGCGCCGTCCAACGCCCCACCTTGCTGCTGCTGGAAGACCTGCATTGGTCCGACGCCACGACGGTGGAGCTGATCGGCAGCGTGCTGGCGCAGCTGGCCGGCCTGCGCCTGCTCATCGTGATGACCTCGCGCGCTGGCTTCTCCGCGCCCTGGCTCAGCAACGAGGCCGTGATGTCGGTGCACGTGAGCCAGCTGTCGCCCAGCGACACGGCTGCGCTCATCAGCGAGCTCACGGGCGGGCAACCATTGCCGCCCGCCATGATGTCGGTGCTGGTGGAAAAGACGGAGGGCAATCCGCTGTACATCGAGGAGATGACGCGGATGTTCCTCGAGTCGGGCTACCTGCAAGAGGGCGGCGCAGGGCGTGGCTTTGTGCACGGCAAGCTCCCTGACTCCCTGGTGCCGTCGTCGCTGCACGACCTGTTGATGGCCCGTCTGGACCGCCTCTCGCCCGCAGCGCGCCGTGTCGTCCAGCTGGGCTCGGTCATCGGCCGGCACTGGACCATCGACATGCTCATGGAGCTGTTGCCTGGTGAGGAAGACACCCTGGAGCGTGGGGTCAGCGAGTTGGTGGCTTCGGGCTTCATCTACGCCACCGAGCAGGGCTTTCGCATCAAGCACGCGCTGATCCAGGATGCCGCCTACGACTCCCTGCTCAAGCGCGTGCGCCAGCAGTACCACCGCCGCGTGGCCATGGCCATGTCATGGTCGGAGGCCGGGGCTGGCCATGCCGAACGCCTGGCTCAGCACTGGGCCCGGGCCGGTGAGCACGATAAGGCTGCACCGCTGTGGCTGGACGCCGGCCGGCGCGCCGTGGCGGCCTCGGCCACGGTGGAGGCCGAGTCGCACCTGCGGCAGGGTCTGGAGTCGCTGAGCGAGCTGCCCCCTTCTGCTGAGCGGGACCTGCTGGAGCTGGCCATGCTCGCCACCCTGGGCGTGGCGCTGACCATCCGCAATGGCTGGGCGGCGCCCGATGTCGCCCAGGCCTACCAGCAGGCACAGGAGGTGTCCCAACGCCTGGGCCCCACGCCGCAGCTGTTCTGGGTGCTGTGGGGCATGTGGGCCTTCTACCTGGTCAAGGGAGACCAGCACGAAGGCATGTCCTTCGCGCGGCGCCTGATGACCCAGGCCGAGGAGCAGCGTGACAGCTCCATGAAGCTCGAGTCCGACTTCGCTTTGGGGCTGGGCCACTACTACCAGGGGCATCTGGTTCTGGCCCAGACCCATCTGGACGCCGCACTGGACGTTTACGTGCCCGAGTTGCACCACGCCAACGCCCATCTCACGGCGCAGGACGTGGGGGTCACGTCGCGGTCGGTGGCGGCCATGGTTCTGTACCTGCGCGGCCACACCCAAGCCGCGCTGGCCATGTCGGCCGAGGCGCTGGAACTCGCGGAGCAACTGCGGCACCCGTTCAGCCGGGCCTACGCCCTGGGGTGCGCTGCCTGGCTGGACCACATGCGCGGCGACCGCGAGGGCATGGCCCGGCATGCCGAGGCCACCATCGCGCACTCGAACCAGCAGGCCCTGGGCTTCTGGGTGGTCTGGGGCATGCTGTTCGCCGGCCGGGCCGCGGCCGACCAGGGCGTGGCTTTGAAGGAAGCCGCCGGCCAGATCGAACAGGCGCTCACCACCATCCGCGCCATCGGCAGCGGCATGGTCGTGCCTTACTTCCTTGCCATGCTGGCGGAAGTCGAGGCCGAGGCAGGCGACCCGATGAAGGCCCTGGAGCGTCTGGCCGACGCGCGAACCCTGATCGCCCAAGGCGGCGAGGAAATGGCCGCAGCCGAGGTGGACCGGGTCGAGGCCCGCATCCACGCGCAATGGGCCGAGTCCGGCAGCCCCGTCGACGCTGCAGCCGTGGAGGTGCCGCTGCAGCGGGCGCTGGAGACGGCGCTGCAGCAAGGCAACCGGGTGTTTGCCCTTAGGGCGGCGTGCGACTGGGCGGTGTGGCGCTCCCGCCGGGGCGATGGCGCGCGGGCGCTGGACGCCTTGAGGCAGGCTCTCCAGAACATGCCCGACAACACCTCCACGCCTGACCTGGTGCGCGCCCAAGCGCACCTGGAAACCTTGTCGGCCACGCTGGCCCCCTGAAAACGAACCTCATCCGGAGAGCCTGAACGTGAGCAACTGGAACTGGACCGACCAAGCGCTGGATGCCATGCGGCAAGAGATGGACCCGCTGGCCGACGAGGTCGTGCGTGCGGTCTACGAGGCAGGTGCCGTCGACGGCGTCAACTGTCTGCTGATGGACCCCAAGCGCCGGAGCGACCCGAGCCTGCCCGTGCCTGCAGAAGTCCGCAAGATCGTCGATGCCTACATGGACCAGACGGACGATCTCCCCGCCTGGGCAGACATGAACAAGATCGCCATGGCCGAGGATCTGTTCTCGCGCCATGGCCTGCTGGCCAGCGTGATCCTGTGCTGCGCGAGCCTGCCGGAGTGTTACCTGGACGCCCTGGACGTGCCCGTCCTGGCCAGCACCACCCAGCTCAAGGACCACGTGGCCGAGCGCATCCTGCAGACCTCCGCCATGGTGGTGTCGGTGATGCAGCCCGGGGGCATGAAGCGGGGTGGCCTGGGTGTGAACCACAGCCAGCGCGTGCGGCTGATGCACGCGGCGGTGCGCCACCTGATCCTGCAGCGGGGTCGGGCCCGGGCAGTAGCCGCACCCACACCCGGCAGCCCGGCGCAGGCTGCCGCTTCCACTCCTCCAATCCCGGCCCGGGGGCGGCCGATCAACCAGGAGTCCATGGCCTTCGTGATCCTGACCTTCTCCTACGTGGGACTGCGCAGCATGGATCGGCTGGAGGTGGCGGTCAGCGACGAAGAGCGCGAGGCTTACGTGCATGCCTGGAGCGTCATCGGCCACGTCATGGGCGTCAAGGACGAGTACCTGGTGCACTCCTACGCGGAGGCGCGGCGGGTCTTCGAGCTCATCAAGGCCCGCCGCAAGGGTGCCAGCCCCGAGGGGCAGGCCCTCACGGCAGCTTTGCTGGATTGGATGCAGGACGAGATGCCGCTGCTGCTGCGCGCGCTGCCCAGAGAGATGATGTGCCAGTTGATGGACCCGCAGGACCTGGTACTGCTCGGTATCGAGTCTGAAGAGCCGTCGCACGTCAAGGACAGCTTCTGGCACGGCGTGATGAATGTGGTGGAAGCCGTGGTCGAGGGCTTTGAGAGCCTGCCCATGGGCCGACGAGCCGCCGAAGCGATGTTCACCCGCATCGTCCGCCGTGTCTGGGAGTCGGAGAAGGTCTGGATGGCGGAGTCCTTCGCACTGCCACCGTCGCTGCAGGAGAGCTGGCGGCTGCCCCCTGGTGTGACGCCCCAACTGCCGGCCACTTGAGCGCTGGCCCGCGCCCCGCGTGCTTGAGAGGACTGAGAAGACTCAGAACAGAGCGTCGTGGTAGGTCCTCACGCCAAACAGGGCGGTGTGCAGGCTTTCGCGCAGACGCGCAGGGCCATGCGCCAAGGCCAGCGCAGCAACGTTCTTGATCAGAGTGGGCTCCAGCAGCCGGCGCAGCCACCACGCCCGCCGCAACTCCGGCTGCAGGGTCTGCTCAAAGCACGTCTGCCAGGCCTGGGCCCAGGAGGTGCTGGGCCGCCCTGAAGCCTTTCTGCGCTCGCCTTCGTTCACCACCTCGGCCAGCAGCCTGCCACTGAGCAGGGCGTTGCCGATGCCGTCGCCTGTCAGCGGGTCTGCCAATTGGGCGGCGTCACCGATCCTCAGCACCTTGCCTTGACCCACCTGGGTGCCGCTCCAACCACCCATCGCCAGCGGAAAGCCCTGGGGTTTGGAGCGTCGGTTGGCGTGTTGGTCCAGGTGGCGTGCCACAGGGTCTTGGGCGAGAAACCGCGCCAGTTGCTCCCGCGGGCCCTGGCCAGGCCGGATGTCCGCTTTCCACAGCCCCACCCCGACATTGAAGGTCACCACGTCGGGCTGCACGTTCACGGGGAAGACCCAGCCGTAGCCTCGCTTGCAGCGCGGGTCGGCACGGATCGATACCTCGCGGGCCAGCCTGTCGATCTCAGGCGTTCGCGTCACCTGCCAGTAGCCGCGCAAGCCGGCAGCGTTGGCGTTGCCCGCGGCCGACCCCCGGGCGTCGACAATCACATCGAACCCGGCCAGCGTCGGCTCCGCTGCGTCCACGCTCGCCAGCGCTTGTTGCCTGAAGTGGCAACCTGCCTCGAGCGCCTGGGCCAGCAGCAAAGCGTCCAGGCGCTGGCGCGGCACACAGCAACCCTCCGGGTGGCTCCGGTCACCAATGCCAAAACGGCTGTGCCTGCCCCCTGGCGCCCGCAGGACCGTGGAGGTGATCACCGCAGAGGCGCCTGCGCGCTCGCGCAGCAGCTCTGGAGCCAGGCCCAACCGGGCGATCTCCCCAAGGGCCAGCGGCGTGAGCCAGTCACCGCATGGTTTGTCCCGTGGAAACAGCGCCTTGTCGAACAGCACCACCTCGCTGCCCTGGCGCGCCAGATGGCAACCGGCCGACGTGCCGGCAGGACCGGCGCCCACGATGGCAATGCGGAGCATGGAGGAGTGCGTGCGTCGGTTGAGGGGTTGTCGAGCGGGGCCAGGGCCAGGCTGAAGGCCCGGAGTCTAGGGGCGCCGGTGCCGCACAGACCGGCGCCAAGGCGCCTGGTGCGGCCTGTTGCTGGTAAGCTGGAATCATGACTGCACCTGCCCGCACCCTCCCCCCCGTCCTGCAGAAGCTGCGCTTCCCGGTCATCGGCTCGCCGCTGTTCATCATCAGCAACCCCAAGCTGGTGATCGCCCAGTGCAAGGCTGGCGTGGTGGGCTCGATGCCGGCGCTCAATGCCCGCCCCGCCTCCCAGTTGGACGAGTGGCTGGCCGAGATCACCGAGGCGCTGGCCGCGCACGACAAGGCACACCCGGAGTCTCCCGCCGCGCCCTTTGCCATCAACCAGATCGTGCACAAGAGCAACGACCGCCTCGAGCACGACATGCAGGTGTGCGCCAAGTACAAGGTGCCCATCATCATCACCAGCCTGGGCGCGCGCGAGGACGTGAACCAGGGCGTGCACGCCTGGGGCGGCGTGGTGCTGCACGACGTGATCAACAACGTCTTTGCCCACAAGGCCATCGAGAAGGGCGCCGACGGGCTCATCCCGGTGGCTGCGGGCGCGGGCGGCCACGCCAGCGTGAAGAGCCCCTTTGCCATGGTGGCCGAGATCCGCGAGTGGTTTGGCGGCCCCGTGGCGCTCTCAGGCGCCATCTCCTCGGGCGGCGCCATCCTGGCAGCGCAGGCCATGGGCGCGGATTTCGCCTACATCGGCTCGGCCTTCATTGCCACCGAAGAGGCGCGCGCGGCAGAGGGCTACAAGCAGATGATCACCGAGAGCAACTCCGATGACATCGTCTACAGCAACTTCTACACCGGGGTGCACGGCAACTACCTCAAGGGCAGCATCCGCAACGCCGGCATGGACCCCGACAACCTGCCGCAGAGCGATCCGAGCAAGATGAACTTCAGCACCGGCGAGGGCGCCAATGCCGCCAAGGCCTGGCGCGACATCTGGGGCTGCGGGCAAGGCATCGGCGCCATCCGCGAGGTGGTGCCGGCGGCTGAGCTGGTGGCGCGCTTCAAGCGCGAGTACGCCGAGGCACGGGCCCGCATCTGCGGCGCTTGAGGGTGCCTGACGGCAGGGTTGTGCGGCGGATGTTCTGCGGCTGACTGGGTTGATGCCGCCGGCGTTGCCGGTCAGCCGCCCCAGCCCAGCACCTGCTGCATCACCTGTGGCGCATCGGCATCGCTGGTGCCGCGCCAGGCCACGATGTGGTCGGGCCGGATGAGGATCAGCGGGGACTCGTAGAGGTCGATCATCCGCTTTGGGTCCTTGGGCCGCTGTTCGCCCTCTTGGGTGTTTGGGCCCTTCTGGCTCTGCGGATCTGGAGGCGCCTCGTCCTCGGGGCACACCACCTTCAGCTCCACGCCCAGCGCCTGGGCTGCGGCCTCGAAGCCGGCGGTGGTGGGGGTGTCGTGGCGTGTGGGGTCCTTCAGCACCAGCAGCGTCCACTCAAACCCGAACAAGTCGAACAGCGAGCGGCCATCGGGCAGCCAGGCATGCGGTGGGCGTCCGCCCGGGCAGGCCGTAGCTTGGTAGCTGTTAGCGGCATCCGGTGGCGGCGTGCTGCCGTCGGACACGATGATCGGTGAGCCGTCGTAGCGCCCGCCGAAGGTCACGCCTGGCACGTTGAACTCGCGCCGCACATGGCCGTTGAGGTACTCGCCTGCCACCGCCCGCGCCTGCAGCCCGGCGGGTGAGTCGTCGTCCAGGTCCGGCGCGGCGTCGAACAGGCCGATGGAGTCCGCAAACTGCCGGGCATAGCCGGTGTTGCGCTGCGCCAGTGGCTTGCGCTCCAGCCCGTAGCTGTCCAGCAAGGCCGGCGGGGCCTGGCCCTTGAGCACCGCGGCCAGCTTCCAGCCCAGATTCACCGCGTCTTCCACGGCGGTGTTGTAGCCCAGGCCGCCCGTGGGGGTGAACAGGTGCGCGGCGTCGCCGCCGATGAACACGCGGCCTTGCTGAAAGCGCGAGGCCACCAGCGCGTGGCCGGCCAGCCACGGCGCCATCGACATGATCTCGATGGGGATGTCCAGACCGCTGGCGCGCGCGAACAGCGCCCGGGCTTCGTCGTGCGTCAGCGCATCGACATCGGTGTCGTCAGCCAGTTGCGTGTGGAAGGCGAACTCGCTGACACCGTCCACCGACATGATGAAGGAGCGCTGCGCCGGGTGCACCTGCACGTACATCCAGGCGCGGTCGTTGGGGTTGAGGCGGTAGAAGTCCGGCGCCTTCAGGTACACGGCCAGCATGCGCCCGCCCATGAAGCTGCGCTTGAAGCCGGTGCCGCCGTCCCAGGAGATGCCCAGCTGCGCGCGCACGCTGCTGCGTGCACCGTCGGCGCCCACCAGCCAGCGGGCTTGCACGGTCACGCCTTGTTCGCTCGAGGTATCCACGGGCGCCACCTCGGCCGTGATGCCCTCACCCGTGTCTGAGAAGCTGCGCATTTCCCAGCCGTAGCGCAGGTCCACGCCGGGCAGGGCTTGTGCCTCATTTCGCAGCACCACCTCCACGAACTTCTGCGACACGCGGTGCGGCAGTTCGGCCGCACTCCACGAGCCGCCCAGGCCGCGGATCACTTGCGTGGCCTGCGCGGCGGTGGGCAGGCGCAGCCGCGCCATCTCGTGGCCGGCAAAGCGCGTCAGGTAGGCCACGTCCGTGGGGTGATCGGCCGGTAGGCCCTGGGCCCGCACCCGGTGGGCGAAGCCCAGGCGCCGGTAGTGCTCCATGGTGCGCGCCTGCGTGGCATTGGCCTGCGGGTTGAAGGCCGTGCCCGGCTTGCGGTCCACCACCAGGCAGCGCACGCCGCGCCGCCCCAACTCGTTGGCCAGCATCAGGCCGCAGGGGCCGCCGCCGGTGATGAGGACGTCGGTTTCCAGAACGGCAGGGCCCGTCATCGCGCCATCGCTGCCTTCAGCACCTTCTCACCCGGCAGCCAGGCCACGATGGCCAGGCTGACCACCGCAATGCCCGACATCACCAGCCACAGCTGTGTGAAACCCGCAGCCTTGACCGCCGGGCCCAGCACCGCCACGGCCAGCGAGCTGATGCCGAACGAGATGGCGATGCGCGTGCCGCTGACGCGTGAGCGCAAGGAGTCGTCGATGTAGCGTGCCACCATCACGTCATTGAAGGGGATGGCACCGAACACCATTACCATGCAGGCGATGGCCAGGGCGTACCAGGCCCAGCCACTGCTCTGCGCGGCCAGCGCAAAGAACAGGATCTGCAGCGCCAGGATGGCCATGAACAGGGGCTTGACGGCCACGCGGTCCACCAGTTGCCCCACCACCAATTGCGCCAGCGAGGCCACGCCGTACAGCCCGGCCAGCAGCATGCCGAGCGCGGCGGGGTCGTTCACCAACCCGTCCAGGCGCTCGGTCATCATCTGCGCGTTGCCGTTGGTGGTGAAGTTGAACAGCAGGCTGCCCGTGGTGGCGCTGGCCACCATCACCACGAAGGTACGAATGGCCAGCCCGCGCGGCAGGTGCACGGCGCTGCCTGCCTTGCGCGCCGGGGCCGCGGTTTCTGGCGGGGCCACGCGGGCGAAGAGCAGGCCTGCGGCGATGGAAATCAGCCCCGGCACCACGAAGGCGGCGCGCCAGCCGAAGTACTTCACCAGAAAGCCCGTGGACACCGCCGCCAGGGCGATCCCCAGGTTGCCCGCCAGCCCGTTGATGCCGATGGTGCGGCCTGGCCGGGTGGAGCGCTGCAGCAGCATGGGGATGCCCACCGGGTGGTAGATCGCCGAGAAGGCCCCGAGTACCGTGAGCGCCAGCCCGATCTGCCAGGCGTTCTGCGTCAACGCCACCGCGATGGCCGACAGGCCCATGCCATGGAAGAACAGCAGCATCATCCAGCGTCGCCCGCGCAGGTCCCCCAGTCGCCCGGCGGGAATGGAGCACAGACCGAACATCAGGAAGGCGCCTGCCGTGTAGGGCATCAGGTCCTCCCAGCGCGCGATGCCGAAATCCAACGCAATGGCCCCTACGGCAGTCGCGAAGATCAGCAGGAACAGGTGGTCCAGCGCATGCGCGATGTTGAGCAGCAAGGAGGGCAGCAGGGGCATGGGGCAGGCTCGCAGACGGGAGTTGCGATCCTATCCGGGCCAGTGTTCTGTCGGCACAGTGTCATGTCTGCCCCCTCTCTTGGGCTCGCTCCCTGGCCTTCCGGACGCAGTTCGTGGCACCTGCCGAGCCGTTGGTGCCGCGGTTGGTGCCACTGTGTCGGCGTGACGACCTTGACGCTGACCATGTAAGGCGGACAATCCGCTGTAACACAAGTGAGACGGAGTATCGCCTCTATGACCGCCAAGACCATCAACGTGCGCCTACCCGAGGCTCTGTACAACCAGATCGAGGAACTGGCCAGGGCAACGGCACGGACCAAGAGTTTCTTGACCATCGACGCTCTGACCAGCTATGTGGAGCGAGAGTCCTGGCAGATTCGTGACATCCACGAAGGCATCAAGGAAGCCGATGCCGGCGAGTTTGCAACCGACGCTCAGGTCAAAGGCGTGTTTGCCAAGTACGGTGCCTGACCGATGGCTTTGAGGTGGACCAAGACGGCGCTAGGCTCCGTCGATGCGATTGCTGGATTCATCGCCCAAGACAACCCCCGCCGAGCCACCAGCTTTGTGCTGGAGCTGAAGGACGCGGTGACCAAGCTGCAAGTTCACCCCGGTATGGGCAGGCCAGGCCGGGTCCCCGGCACACGAGAACTGGTCCTGCACAAGAACTACATCGCCATCTACCGCGTGCGTGGCGATGACGTTGAAATCCTCAGGCTGCACCACGTCGCGCGACAGCTCTGACGTGGTGGGTTGCCCATCGGGCGTGACCTTTCGTCTCATTTGACACAGGCCAGCACCTTTCGCGACTTGTTCGGTGCCGTCCCACCAGCTCCATAAGCTGCAGCAGCCGAACGCCCGAGATGTTTCCCATCGTGGTCGGCACTCGCGGAGAATCTTCGGCATGAGACCTGTCGAGCCGCAACAAGCGCCCGGCTTCACGACAGCGCAAGCAACTGAAGCCCCGGCCCCGTCCTTGCTGCATTCCTCTTTTTACCGCTTTGTGCACTTGGCCGACCCCGAGGCCGCTGCCTCTGAACTGCGCCACCTGGGGCGCGACCCCGGCCTGGGTGGCAGCATCATCGTCGCCATTGAGGGCGTGAACGGTACCGTGGCCGGGCCGGCAGCGCAGGTCGAGGAATTTGAGCAGCGCCTGCGCACGGGCGCCGTCCTGCACGGCGCTCTGTCCGGTCTGACCTTCAAGCGCAGCGCCTGCACCCAGCCGCCCTTCGGCCGCTTCAAGGTGAGCGTCAAGCCGGAGATCGTGGCGCTGGATCTGCCGCCAGCCGCCGGTGCGCCACTCCACGCCCTTCCTGATGAGCAGGACGCCAGCCACCTCTCGCCCGCGGCTTGGCGCGAACTGCTGGCGCGTGGCGACGCCGTGGTGCTGGACAACCGCAACCACTTCGAGTTTCGCCTCGGCCACTTCCGCGGTGCGGTGGATCCGGCCGTGCATCACTTCCGCGACTTCGTGCGCTTTGTCGAGCAGCACGCGCCGGCCTGGCGCGCGCAGGGCCGGCCGGTGGCCATGTACTGCACGGGCGGCATCCGTTGCGACAAGACCGCGCCCTGGATGCGCAGCCTGGGGCTGGAGGTGTTTCAGCTGGAAGGCGGCATCCTGAACTACCTGCAGCACGCGCAGGCCGAAGAAGGGGACCACTGGCAAGGCAAGTGCTTCGTCTTCGACCGCCGCATCGCCCTGGACGCGCATTTGCGCGAGACCGGCACCACGGCCGAGCAGGTGTTCGACCCAGCGCACCCCGACGAAGCCTGGCGCTTGCAGCGCGCGCGCCGCCTGGACGAGGCGGCTTGATCACAGGGCGTCCGCACGCATGAGCCGCCCCCGCCCGGCCTGGACACCACCTCTGCGTGACGGCGTCAGCGCAAGCCGCGTGGCCGTCACACCCGGCCCCTGGCGCGACGTGGTGGACTTCCTCGCCCAGCGCCTGCCCCGGGTGCTCGATTGGCCCGAACGCCTGGCCGCGGGTCAGGTGCTGGATGCCGAAGGCCGCCCCGTGGTGGCGGACGCCATCTGCCGGCCGGGCACGGTGCTCTGGTACTGGCGCCAACTGCCGCCCGAGCCGCGCATCCCTTTTGAGCTGGAGGTGCTGCACCAGGACGAGCACCTGGTGGCGGTGGACAAGCCGCACTTCTTGCCGGTCATCCCGCGCGGGCGCTACCTGCAGGAAACGGTGCTGGTGCGGCTGAAGCGCCTGCTGGGGCTGCCCGATCTGGTGCCCATGCACCGGCTGGACCGCGAGACCGCAGGCGTGCTGCTGTTTACGGTGCAGCCCGCCTCGCGCCACGCTTACCAGTCGCTGCTGAGCGCGCGCGCCGTGCGCAAGGTCTACGAGGCGGTGGCGCCCTGGCGCGAGGGCCTGTGCTTCCCCATGACGCTGCAGCACCGGCTGCAGGAGCCTCGCGACGAGCGCTTCATGCAGATGCAGGTGGTGCCGGGCGAACCCAACGCCCACACCGAGGTGGAGCTGATCGCACGGTTGCCCCGCTGCGGCTCAGACTATGGGCCAGCCTACCCCGCAAATGATGCTGCCGCCACGCCAGCCCCTGACGCTGCGCCGCATCACTGGGCCTTTTGGGCTCACTACCGCCTGCACCCGCTCACCGGGCGCAAGCATCAGCTGCGCGCGCAGATGAACGCCGCGGGCCTGCCTTTACGAGGCGATCGGCTCTACCCCGCGTTGTGGCCCGAGCCCGCGCCTGATGCCCCGCCGGACTACCGCCACCCATTGCAGCTGCTGGCCCGCGAGATCGCCTTCACCGACCCGCTGACCGGTGCGCAGCGCTGCTTCACCAGCCGCCGCAGTTTGCAGGCGACGCAGGACGCTGCCACGCCGGCATGATGCGGGTCTTGGCCCTTCACGCTTCACGCCAGACCCGACCACCATGCTGTCCCAACTCGAGCGCCCCGCCGGGCCCGCCCCGTCCTTGCGCCAAGTGCTGGCCGATGCGGGTCCCACCTACCTGGCCAACGGCCTGATCGCCTTCATCTTTGCGGCCACGGGGCCGGTGGCCGTGATTCTGGCGGTGGGCACGGGCGGTGGGCTGTCGCAGGCGGAGCTTGCGTCCTGGGTGTTCGGGGTGTTCTTCATCAACGGCCTGATCACGCTGGCGATGAGCTGGCGTTACCGCACCCCGCTGGGCTTCGGGTGGACCATCCCCGGCACCGTGCTCGTGGGCCCGGCGCTGCAGCACATGAGCTTCGCCGAGGTGATCGGCGCGTTCTACGCCACCAGCGTGCTCATCCTGGTGCTGGGGGCCAGCGGCTGGGTCAAGCGCGTGATGTCGTGGCTGCCCATGCCCATCGTCATGGGGATGGTGGCGGGCGTGTTCCTGCGCTTTGGGCTGGATCTGGTGCGGGCGCTGCACAGTGATGTGGCCGTGGCTGCGCCGATGGTGCTGGCCTTCATCGTGCTGTCGGCGGTGCCGTCGCTGGGCCGGCGCCTGCCCCCGCTGATTGGCGCGCTGCTGGGGGGCGCCGTGACCCTGGCGCTGCTGGGCCGGGTGGACGCCGCGTCGGCCGGTCAGTGGAGTCTGGCGCAGCCCCTGGTGCAGGCGCCCGTCTGGTCACTGGCGGCGATGGTGGAGCTGGTCGTCCCGCTGGCCATCACGGTGCTGGTGGTGCAGAACGGCCAGGGCGTGGCCGTGCTGAAGGCGGCGCGGCACGACCCGCCGGTCAACGCCATCGCCTTCGTGTGCGGCCTGGGCGCGGCGGCCAGCGCGCTGGTGGGGGCCGTGAGCACCTGCCTGACGGGGCCCAGCAACGCCATGATGAGCGCCTCCGGCGACCGGCCGCGCCACTACACGGCGGCCCTGACTTTCGGTGCGCTGGCGGTGCTGTTCGGCCTGCTCGCGCCCACCTTCACCGGCCTCATGCTCGCCACGCCCAAGGCCTTCATCATGGTGCTGGGCGGCCTCGCCATGGTGCGGGTGCTGCAGGGGGCCTTCACCGCGGCTTTCGGCGCCGGCCGCTTCACGCTGGGCGCGCTGGTGAGCCTGCTGGTGACCGTGGCCGATCTCAGCCTGCTCAACATCGGCGCGGCCTTCTGGGGGCTGGTGGCGGGGTTCCTCGTCGCCTGGTGGATGGAGAGGCCCGACTTCGGGGCAGCGCCCAAGTCGTAGCCCTGATGGGCCTGCTGGCTGACAAGTCGATCGACACGCCGCTCGATAGCAGTGACTCGTCATTGAAGAAGACGATAGAAAATATCAAGGCAATCAACTTCCCTAATGGACTCCCGAGTCCAACAATGCTTTCTATCGACAACGCGATACCGATAGCAAGGTGCCGCAGTCGGTCGAAAGGTCCGATTCCCGGACACACCCTCAACGCATTGGAAGGAAGTTCGTCATGCCCCTCATCAACACCCCCGTCGCCCCGTTCAAGGCCACCGCGTTCCACAACGGCAAGTTTGTCGAGATCACCGAGCAGACCCTGAAAGGCCGCTGGAGCGTCTTCGTCTTCTACCCGGCCGACTTCACCTTTGTCTGCCCCACCGAGCTGGAAGACCTGGCCGACCGGCATGACCAGTTCAAGGCTCTGGGCGTGGACGTCTACGGCATCTCCACCGACACGCACTTCGCCCACAAGGCCTGGCACGATACGTCCGACGCCATCCGCAAGGTGCGCTACCCGCTGATCGGCGACCCGACGGGCCGCATCTCCCGCAGCTTTGACGTGCTGGTGGAAGACACCGGCCTGGCGCTGCGCGGCACCTTCGTGATCGACCCCGAGGGCCGCATCAAGACCGCCGAAGTGCACGACGACGGCATCGGTCGCGATGCGGGCGAGCTGCTGCGCAAGGTGGCCGCGGCCCAGTACGTGGCCAGGAACCCCGGCCAGGTGTGCCCGGCCAAGTGGAAGGAAGGCGAAGAGACGCTGACGCCTTCGCTGGACCTCGTCGGCAAGATCTGAGGGGAGCTGAGGCCATGCTCGACGCCACCCTGCAAGCCCAGTTGAAGACCTACCTGGAGCGCATCACGCTGCCGGTGGAGCTCGTGGCCTCGCTCGATAACAGCCCCGTCGCCACACAGATGCGCGCCTTGCTGGAGGACATCGCCGCGCTGCACCCTCTCGTCACCGCGCGCTTTGATGGCGATGACCCCCGCCGCCCGTCGTTTGCCGTTCGGCGCGTGGGCAGCGAGATCGACCTGCGCTTCGCCGCCGTGCCCATGGGACACGAGTTCACCTCGCTGGTGCTGGCGCTGCTGCAGGCCGGCGGTCACCCGCCCAAAGTGGAGGCCGAGTTGGCGGCGCAGATCCGGGCCCTGGACCCCGGTGAAGGCCGCACGTTGCGCTTCGAGACCTGGATGTCGCTAAGCTGCCACAACTGCCCGGACGTGGTGCAGGCCTTGAACCTGATGGCCGTGCTCAACCCGCGCGTCCAGCACGTGGCCATTGACGGCGCGCTGTTTCGCGACGAGGTGGATGCACGCCAGATCCTGGCCGTGCCCATGGTGTTTCTCAACGGCGAGCCCTTCGCGTCCGGCCGCATGACGCTGGAGGAGATCGTGCGCAAGGTCGAACGCAGCGTCGACAGCGGCGCGGCGGCCCGTGAGGCGCAGCGCCTGGCGCAGCAGGAGACCTTTGACGTGCTGGTGGTAGGGGGCGGGCCGGCGGGTGCGGCCGCGGCGGTGTACGCCGCGCGCAAGGGCATCCGCACGGGTGTGGTGGCCGAGCGCTTTGGCGGCCAGACGCTGGACACACTGGGCATCGAGAACTTCATCTCCGTGCCGCAGACCGACGGCCCGAAGTTCGCCGCGGCGCTGGAAGCGCACGCGCGCGCTTACGACGTGGCGATCATGAACGGCCAGCGTGCGCAGGCGCTGGAGCCGGCGGCGCGGCCTGGCGGTGACATCACGCTGCGCCTGGAAGGCGGCGCCACCCTCAAGGCTCGCTCGGTGGTACTGGCCACGGGTGCGCGCTGGCGCCAGGTGGGCGTGCCCGGCGAAGCGCAGTACCGCAACAAGGGCGTAGCCTACTGCCCGCACTGCGACGGCCCGCTGTTCAAGGGCCGGCGTGTGGCGGTCATCGGCGGCGGTAACTCAGGGGTGGAAGCTGCCATCGACCTGGCCGGCGTGGTGGCCCAGGTCACGCTGCTGGAGTTTGGCGAGCAACTGCGGGCCGACGCCGTGCTGGTGGCGCGGCTGAAGAGCCTGCCCAACGTCAGCATCGTCACCCAGGCCCAGACCACCGAGATCACGGGCGACGGCCGCAAGGTCGACGGCCTGCGCTACACCGACCGCGCCAGCGGCGCTTCACATCATGTGGCGTTGGAGGGTGTGTTCGTGCAGATCGGCTTGGTGCCCAACACCGAATGGCTGCAGGGCACGCTGGCGCTCTCCAGGCAGGGCGAGATCGAGATCGATGCGCGTTGTGCCACCAGCGTGCCCGGCGTCTTCGCCGCCGGCGATGCGACGACGGTGCCGTTCAAGCAGATCGTCATCGCTGCGGGCGAAGGGGCGAAGGCGGCCTTGTCGGCTTTCGATCACTTGATGCGCGTGCCGGCTGCGCTCGCGGCCCTACCGGAGGTGGTGGCAGACCCAGCGGGTTGAGCACTACCCCGCCACGGCCCCATCAAAGCCTGAGCCGGCGTGGGGGCAAGGGCGGCGGGCTACAACGTCGACTTGTCCTCGCCCTCTCCATCCTTCTGCCATGCGCGCATCCCAAGCCCCATTGCATCCAAGCCGCCTGCAGGGCGGCCGCATCGCCATGGCGCTGGCTGTTGCCGCGTTGTCTGGGAGCGCACTCGCGGCTTCCGCCACGAATCCCGCCGCCATCGACTGGATGCCCATCGCGGCGTCCGCCAGTGCGGCAGGCTTCGACATCGCCCGCACCGAGACCACGGTGGCGCAGTTCCGGCGCTTTGTGCAGGCCACCGGCGCGGTCACCCGGGCAGAGCGCGCGGGCGGCGGGCAGGTGTATGAGGCGGGCTGGACCGCCAAGCCGGGCTGGACCTGGGCACGTCCTTTCGGTGTGCCCGCAGCCGACGACGAGCCCGCGGTCCACGTCGATTTCACCGAGGCCCAGGCCTTCTGCCGCTGGGCGGGTGGGCGCTTGCCGACGGACGCTGAGTGGGTGCGCGCCGCCTACACCGAGACACGCCCCGCGCCCCCGTCCCCGCTGCAGCGCGGCAAGACCTACCCCTTCCCCACGGGTGACAGCCCCGCGGGCGCCCAGTGCCTGGGCGACTGTGGCTCCGCGGCCGATGCACGCGCCGTGCGCCACGGCGCCAACCTGTGGCGCGGCCGGGGGCATGCCGCCGTCACCGCCACGCCGGCTGGGGTGAACGGCCTGCACGACATGGGCGCCAATGCCTGGGAGTGGGTGGACGAGCCGCCCGGGGCTTCCGGCAGCGCCGAGCGCCGCACCCGGGGCGGCTCCTGGTGGTACGGCAGTGCGCAGATGCGGGCCGACCATCTGCAGGGCAAGCCGCCAGAGACCACGGTGGTCTACATCGGCTTTCGCTGCACCAGAGGTGCGGCCGCAGCGCCCTGACCTGGTGGACCTGCGGGCCTGAAAATCTCCTGCATC
>CAISJH010000240.1 GCA_903885585.1 uncultured beta proteobacterium | reverse complement strand
TCCGCAGCGCCAGGCCACCGAGGTGCCGAGCCCATGCCCCCAGCCACGGCCTATGGGCAAGCTGCGCCCACCACTGCCAGGACCTGCGCCCGCCATACCGACGCGCGTGGCCGTGATCGAGCGCCTGACCGGGCCGGTGTGGCTGGACCTGCAGGACCGCCCCGGCGGCGCACGGCCCTGGGTGGTGGAGTGGACGCTGGCCTACCAGCCCGAGCGCCTGGACACCCTCACCGCGCCACTGAACCGCTGCCTGACGGTGGACGAAGGCTCACCGCACAGCCGACTGCGCCTGTACGACGCGCAGACCTGGGAGGCGCGGGGTCTGGCCGGGCAGACCGACGAGTGGCGCCACCGCCACGCCGTGCTGGAGGCTCAGCTGTCCGGCACGCTGCGCTTCCTGCACCGCGAGGATTCCTTTGCGCTGCTGCGCGTGGTGCGCGGCCTGTGGGCCTGGGCCCGCCACCGCGGCGGACGCGACCTCTATCAACGCATGGCGGAAGAGCACTTCGGCCTGCGCAAGCTGCGTCGCGCCCTGGGCCTGGAGGCGGCCGAGTTCAAGCCCAAGCCCGGATTACGGGAGCTGCTTATCGGCGCGCTGCGCAGTGCCAGCCGCGCCGGCGAGGTGCGGCGCTTCGACTACCGGCTGGCGGTGGGCACGGTGCTGCACTGCAGCTTGCGCGGCGCCGACGGACAGGCACTCGCGCCCATCCGAACGGGCGACGTGCTGCAAGGCCACAAGCGCCTGACCTACGCGGCAGCGGGCAACCCCTGGCGCCAGCTCACCGAGCTGCAGGTCACGCGCATGCCCGGGCTGTCCACTGCAGGCGCCAAGGCCGGCGGCACCCTGGTGCTGGACCCGCGCTTCCTGGCCAGCCGCCAGACGCCGCTGCTGCGCATCGTCGATCAGCAGGACCAGGTGCAGGCCCTGGCCGATCTGGCCGCGCTGGGCATGACGCTGCTGCGCCTGCTGGCGTCCATTCACCTCTGGACCTTCCGCAAGCCCGACACACCGCTCACGCGAGAGCCCGTACGCCTGCCCCAGCCCATCCGCGGCCTGCCCCCACCGCAGATCACCGAATGGACCGTGGCCCCCGCGAGCCCGGGCCGCCCCGAGGCCCGGGTCCGGCTGACGCGCTACCCACCGGCCGAGGCAGCCCGCGGCGCCTGCCATGGCAGCGTGCCGCGCCCCCAGCCCGCCCTGGTGATGATCCATGGCTACAGCGTCAGTGGCAACACCTTCACCCACGAGAGCCTGCGCCCCAGCGCAGCCGAGTGGTTCCACCGCCAGGGGCGTGACGTGTGGGTGGTGGACCTGCGCACCAGCAGCGGGCTGCCCACCGCCACCGCGCCCTGGACGCTGGAAGAAGTGGCACTGGTGGACCTTCCCGCCGTGCTGCTGCACGTGCGGCAGGTCACGGGAGGCCCGGTGGATGTGCTCGCCCACTGCATCGGCTGCGTGATGCTGTCCATGGCCCTGCTCTCACGCCCTGGCGAGCTGATGGAGCGGGCCCGTCGACTGGACCGCCCACCGCCGCTGGACGTGGCACAGCAGGCCGCGCTGGCCGCCTTCAACGGCCCGGGGACCACGAACGGCCCGGGCGCCACGGCCAACCACCCCCCCGTGCGCCGCCTGGTGCTCAGCCAGAAGGGCCCGGTGCTGCGCTACACCGACGCCAACGTGCTGCGCGGCTGGTTCATGCAGTACGCCCGGCGGTGGCTGCTGCGCGACGGCTTTCAGTTCCGTCCCTCGGCGCAGCCGGGGGCCGCCGAGCAGTTGCTGGACCGCCTGCTGGCCAGCCTGCCCTACCCCGACGCCGACTGGCGCGTGGAGAACCCACGCCGGCCCTGGAAGCGCACGCCGTGGACAGCCACGCGCCACCGCATGGACGTGTTGTACGGACGCGACTTCGAGGCCACCGGCCTGCGGCCGGCCACGCTGGAAGCCATCGACGATCTCTTCGGGCCCATCCACCTGGACACGGTGTCGCAGACCATCCACTTCACGCAGGCCGACCAGGCCACCGACCACACGGGCGCGGGGGACTACGTGACACCACAGCGCCTGCGCGAGCGCTGGGCGGGCATCGAGACCCTGGCTCTGCACGGCCGCGACAACGGCCTGGCAGACGTCTTCACACAGCGCCTGCTGGGCCTGCATCTGGGAGCTGCCGGCCTGCCTTTCGCCGCCCGCACTTTCGATGGCATGGGCCACCAGGACCTGCTGATCGGCACACGCTCTGCCGAGGTGTTTGCCGAGGTCGAGCGCTTCCTGCGAGAAGGGCCGGGCGCCTTCGACCCGCCCGCGGGCACGGCTTCAGAGGAGCTGCCCGAGCCTGCCAAGGCAAAGCGGACAGCCCAGACCACGGACGCACCGGCAGCACCGCGGGCCTTCTCGCCCCCAGTGCGCGGACGTACACACGTACTTGCCGTCCGCGCCCCCTGGCTGGGCCCGCGGCTGGACGTGCTGGACGTCCACAAAAGCGTGCAGGTGCGCGTGGCCGCCATGCCGCCGCTGGACGCCGGGCTGGCCCGCCTCGTCCTGGTGCCCGCCCGGCGCACGCCCGATGGCTGGCGCCTGGCCCCGGGGCGCTTTGGCCTCTCGCGGCGGCCTGCCCACAGCCGTGAATGGCAGTTCGTGAAGGCAGACCGCCTGCTGCAGCCCGACCGTTACGCCGCTGGCGCAGCCCCGCGCTCTGCAGAGCCAGACGGCTGGTTGGCCCTGATGGTCTACGGCGCGGG
>CAISJH010000239.1 GCA_903885585.1 uncultured beta proteobacterium | reverse complement strand
GGCCACGCGCCTGGCGCAGGCGCTGCGCGCGCGCCAGGCCTCAGCCGGCCGCGCGGGCCTGGTGCAGAGCCTCCTGCAGGAGTACACCTTGTCGTCGCAGGAGGGGGTGGCGCTGATGTGCATGGCCGAGGCGCTGCTTCGCATCCCGGATGCGCCCACGCGCGACCGCCTCATCCGCGACAAGATCGGCCAGGGCCAGTGGTCGGCCCACCTGGGCCGCAGCGGCTCGCTGTTCGTCAACGCGGCCACCTGGGGCCTGCTGCTGACCGGAAAGCTGGTGGCCACGCACAGCCAGGCCGGCCTGTCCGGCGCCATGGGCCGGCTGCTGAGCCGCGGGGGCGAGCCGCTGATCCGCAAGGCCGTGGACGCCGCCCTGCGGCTGATGGGCCAGCAGTTCGTCACCGGCCAGCACATCGGCGAGGCCCTGGCCCACGCCCAGGCGCAGGAGCGCCTGGGTTTCCGCCATTCGTTCGACATGCTGGGCGAGGCCGCGATGACCGCCGCCGATGCCCGGCGCTACCTGCGCGACTACGAAGACGCTATCCAGGCCATCGGCCAGGCCAGCGCCGGGCGGGGGGTGTACGCGGGCCCGGGGCTCTCCATCAAGCTGTCGGCACTGCACCCGCGCTACAGCCGGGCGCAGCAAGACCGCGTGATGGCCGAGCTCTATCCCGTGCTGCTGCGCCTGAGCACCCTGGCGCGGCAGGCCGACATCGGCCTGAACATCGACGCCGAAGAGGCCGACCGGCTGGAGCTCTCGCTGGACCTGCTGGAGCGCCTGTGCTTCGAGCCCGCGCTGCAGGGCTGGCAGGGCCTGGGCTTTGTGGTGCAGGCTTACCAGAAGCGCTGCCCGCAGGTGATCGACCACCTCGTGGATCTGGCCCAGCGCAGCCAGCGCCGGCTGATGGTGCGGCTGGTCAAGGGCGCCTACTGGGACAGCGAGATCAAGCGGGCGCAGATTGACGGCCTGGCCGACTACCCGGTCTACACGCGCAAGCCCCACACCGATGCGTCCTACCTGGCCTGCGCCCGCCGGCTGCTGGCTGCGCCGCAGGCGGTGTATCCGCAGTTCGCCACCCACAACGCGCACACCCTGGCGGCCATTCACGAGATGGCCGACCCGCCGCGCTACACCCCGCAGCAGTATGAGTTCCAGTGCCTGCACGGCATGGGCGAGCCGCTGTACGAGCAGGTGGTGGGCGCGGTGGCGCAGGGCGGGCTCGGGCGGCCCTGCCGCATCTACGCGCCCGTGGGCACGCACGAGACGCTGCTGGCCTACCTGGTGCGCCGGCTGCTGGAAAACGGGGCCAACACCTCGTTCGTCCACCGCATCGCCGACCCGAACCTGCCCATTGAGGATCTGGTGCGTGACCCCCTGGACCTCATCGCCGCGATGGCCCGTGCCGAAGGGGCCGTGGGCTTGCCGCACCCGGCCATCCCGCTGCCCGGGGCGCTGTATGGTCAGGCGCGGGGCAACTCGCAAGGCGTGGATCTCGCTGACGAGCAGCAACTGCAGGCGCTGGCGCAGAGCTGTCGTGAGGCGGCACGGCAGCCGTTGCTGCAGGCCGCGCCGTTGCTGGCCGTGCAGACGGCAGAGCTGCCCCTGCACGCCGTCCTCAACCCGGCCGACCGGCGCGACCAGGTCGGCCTGACACGCGAATGCGCCGACGCCGAGCTCGAGGCCGCGCTGGCCCAGGCCCACGCCGCCGCCCCGCCCTGGGCCCACACCCCGGCGAGTGCGCGGGCGCAGGTACTGGAGGCGGCCGCCCAACGTCTGCTGGACGACCTGCCGCGGCTGATGGCGCTGCTGATGCGCGAAGCGGGCAAGACCGCCGCCAACGCCACGGGCGAGGTACGCGAAGCCGTGGACTTCCTGCGCTACTACGCGCAGCAGGTGCGCACGGGCTTCGACCCCGCCACCCACCGCCCGCTGGGCGCGGTGGCCTGCATCAGCCCGTGGAACTTCCCGCTGGCGATCTTCGTCGGCCAGGTGGCTGCGGCGCTGGCCGCCGGCAACGTGGTGCTGGCCAAGCCCGCCGAGCAGACCCCGCTGATCGCCGCCGAGGCGGTGCGCGCGCTGTGGGCGGCCGGGGTGCCGCGCGGCGCCCTGCAACTGCTGCCGGGCCGCGGCGAGGTGGTGGGGGCGCGGCTGGTGGCCGATGCGCGCATTGCCGGCGTGCTGTTCACCGGCTCCACCGAGGTGGCGCGCAGCATCCAGCGCACGCTGGCCGGTCGCGTCAGCGCGCAGGGCGGCGCCATCCCGCTGGTGGCCGAGACTGGCGGCCAGAACGCCATGATCGTGGACTCCACTGCACTGGCCGAGCAGGTGGTGGCCGATGTGCTGGCCTCGGCGTTCGACAGCGCCGGTCAGCGCTGCTCGGCGCTGCGCGTGCTGTGCCTGCAGGACGAGGTGGCCGAGCGCGTGCTGCAGATGCTGCTGGGCGCGATGGCCGAGCTGCGCCTGGGCCCCCCGGGGCAGCTCGCCACCGATGTGGGCCCGGTCATCGACCGACAAGCCCAGGCCCTGATCGAAGCCCATGTCGAGGCGATGCGCGCCCGTGGCCGGCGCGTGCACCAGGCCTGCGCCGCGTCCGAGCACGCCCTGGAGCAGGGCCACTTCGTGCCACCCACGGTGATCGAGATCGACAGCCTGGACGAGCTGCAGCGCGAGGTCTTCGGCCCGGTGCTGCACGTCCTGCGCTACCGGCGCGAAGACCTGGACGCGCTGCTGCGCCAGATCAACGCCACCGGTTATGGGCTCACCCTGGGCCTGCACACCCGCATCGACGAGACCATTGCCCAGGTGGCTGCCGCGGCGCAGGTGGGCAACCTGTACGTGAACCGCTCCATGGTGGGCGCCGTCGTGGGGGTGCAGCCCTTTGGCGGCGAAGGTTTGTCGGGCACCGGCCCCAAGGCCGGCGGCCCGCTGTACCTGTACCGGCTGCTGTCGGCGCGGCCACCCGGGGTGCTGGCGCGCCTGGACGCGGTGGGCCTGCGGGCGGTTGGCGTCGACGGGGGCGCCGCGGCTGTGCCGGCGCATGGGCTGCCGCTGCCGCGTCCTGACCCTCACACGCCCGCTGGCGCCCTGCAGGTGCTGATGCAGTGGGCGGCGGGCCGCTGGCCGGACCTGCCCGAGGTGTGCCGGCAGATGGCGGCCTGGACCGGTACGCCGCCTGCCGCCGCAGGGCGCACCGACGCCCCCGGGTGGCATGTGCTGCCAGGCCCCACGGGCGAGCGCAACCTCTACCGCGTCATGCCCCGCGTGGGCGTGCTGTGCCTGGCCGACGCGCCGCAGGACCGCCTGGTGCAACTGGCCGCCGTGCTGGCGGTGGGCAGTCGCGCGGTGTGGACGGCGCCGGCCGAGCCGCTGTTCCAGGACCTGCCGCCGGAGGTGCAGGCCCACGTGACTCTGGTGGACGACGGGCCCGCCGGGGCTGTGGCCACGGCCCGGTTCGACGCCGTCCTGCTGCACGGCTCGGTCGAGGAACTCGTGCGCGTGCAGCAGCAGTTGGCGCAGCGCCCGGGGCCGGTGCTCAGCATCGAGCGCCTGGCCCCCGGCGACCGCGCCGTCCCGCTGGAGCGCCTGGTGGTCGAACGCGCGCTGAGCCTGAACACCGCCGCCGCGGGTGGCAACGCCAGCTTGATGATGATGGCGTGAGCGCCGGACAGGCTTGTTGCGATCAGGCTGAAACTCCACGCTTCAGAGGCCTTGCCGGGGGTTGTGGCCCCCGGGGAGGTCTGCTGATGGCCGCCACTACCATTACCCGATGATTCAACCCCTCACCCTGCAGGATGTTCAAGCTGCTGCGGCCCGCCTGGCGGGCCATGTGTTGGCCACCCCATGCCTGGAAAGCCGCACCCTGGGCCAGATCCTGGGTGCACGCGTCTTCCTGAAGTTCGAAAACCTGCAGTTCACCGCCTCCTTCAAGGAGCGCGGGGCGCTGAACAAGCTGGTGCGTCTGTTGGCGACGGGCCAGCCGGTCAAGGGCGTGATCGCAGCTTCGGCCGGCAACCACGCCCAAGGGCTGGCCCACCATGCGCAGCGCCTGGGGCTGCGTGCGGTGATCGTCATGCCCGAACTCACCCCTACCGTGAAGGTGGAGCGCACACGCGGGTTCGGGGCCGAAGTGCTGCTGCACGGACAGACCTTCGACGAGGCCCACGAGCGCGCGATGGAGGTGGCTGCGGACCAAGGCCTGGTCTTCGTCCACCCCTTCGATGACGCAGATGTCATGGCCGGGCAGGGCACCGTGGCGTTGGAGATGTTGCAGGCGCAGCCCGACATCGACACCCTGGTGGTGGCGGTGGGCGGCGGCGGTTTGCTGTCGGGCATGGCCACCGTGGCGCGGGCCTTGCGGCCTGACATCCGCATCGTGGGCGTGCAGAGCGAGCGCTTTGCCTCGATGGTCAACGCCGTCACGGGCAGTACCCACCCGATTGGCACAAGCTCCATCGCCGAAGGCATTGCGGTGGGACGTGCGGGGCAGCTCACGCGCGTCATCGCCCGGGCGCTGGTCGACGAGTGGATGCTCGTGGACGAAGGTGACATCGAGCAGGCCATCGTGATGCTGCTGGAGATCGAGAAGACGGTCGTCGAAGGCGCGGGCGCCGCCGGCCTGGCGGCGCTCTTGAAGGCGCCCGCCTCGCTGGCGGGCAGAAACGTGGGGCTGGTGCTGTGCGGCGGCAACATCGACCCGTTGAGGCTGCAGGCCATCATCGGCCGCGGCATGGTGCGCGCCGGGCGGCTGGCGCGCGTGCGGGTGGAGGCGCGCGACGCGCCTGGGGTCCTCGCACGCTTGACCGCGGCGGTGGCGCGTTGTGGCGCCAACATCGAGGAAGTCCACCACCAGCGCGCTTTCTCGGC
>CAISJH010000238.1 GCA_903885585.1 uncultured beta proteobacterium | reverse complement strand
GGCTTTCTGCCAGCCCCGCCGTGTCGTTGGCGCATCTGGGCTTGACGCCGCGCCAACATGACGTGCTGTCGGGCTTGCTCAAGGGGCTGCCCAACAAGTTGATCGCGCGCGAACTCAATGTGTCGGTGGACACGGTCAAGGACCATGTGGCGTCCGTGCTGCGGGCGCTCAACGTGACCAGCCGAACCCAGGCGGTGCTGGCCGTCAGCCGCATGTCCCAAGGGCAGCCGGGTGCGGTGTCCTGGCGGCGCGGGCCCCATGGTTGAGCCGGCCGGGCACCGCGTTGGCTTGGTGCAGGCTGACGATGAGGCCCTGCGTCTTCAGCACCACGCGCTGCGCCAGCCGCTGAATGCCCTGGGCCTGTTCTGCGCTGCCTTGAAGATGCAGCCCTTGACGGCGGCGCAGCAGCCGCTGGTGGCTGGGATTGACGAGGCAGCACAGTTGGTGGAGCGCTTGGTGGACCAGCACTTCTTGGCCCTGCGCGGCCGGGTTGAGTCTGCTGAAGGAGCGGCCGCGCGGCCCGAGTTGCCTGACGAGCAGGCAGTGGCACACGCACGTTCCTTGCCAGCAACGGCACCAGGGAAAGGGCCAGAGAACGCGGGCTCCGGACACCCCATCGGCTCGCCGCCGCCCTGGCGCATTGCCGTGGTGGACGACGATGAGGCCGCGCGCCTGGGGATGGTGCTGCTGCTGGAAGCCTGGGGCGCCTCGGTGCAGCCCTTTGCCAGCTTGGGTGAGTTGCGGGCCTGGACGCAGAACGCCTCCAGCATGCCGCCTGATCTGCTGATCCTGGACTACCACCTGCCCCGGCCGGGTGACGGCCTGGAGGCCTTACGCCTGTTTCGACAGGCCTGGCCGTCCCGGATGCTGCGTGCGCTGCTGATCACCGGTGACGAACGCGCGGCGGTCGCCAATGCGCTGACCGATGGCTCGCTGGAATGCCTGATCAAGCCGGTGACACCCGGGCCGTTGCTGGCGGCCCTGCGGCAGCAGCTGGGAGCTCAGTTCGGCGTGTAGGACAGGCGCACGTAGATCGGTGCGAAGGCTTCGGCCTGCGTCACCTCCAGCAGCCGCTCCCGGCACAGTTCCAGCATGGCGATAAAGGTGACCACCACCACCGCCTGGCCGCGCGTGGTGTCGAAGAGATCGTGGAACTCCACGAAGCGCTGTCCCTGCAGGCGGCGCAGCACCACGCTCATGTACTCGCGCACCGAGAGCTGCTCGCGTGTGATGCGGTGGTGCTGGTTGAGCTTGGCGCGCCGCAGGATGTCCGCCCAGGCTGCGCGCAGGTCGACCGGGTCCACGTCCGGCAGTCGCGGGGCCAGTGACTGCTCCACCATCACCTGCACCCGCAGGAAGTCGCGCCCCAACACCGGCAGGCTGTCGAGTTGCCCGGCTGCCAGCTTGATGCGTTCGTACTCCAGCAGGCGACGCACCAGCTCGGCGCGAGGGTCCTCGGGTTCCTTGCCGTCTTCGCTCTTCTTGGGCGGCAGCAACATGCGCGACTTGATCTCGATGAGCATGGCGGCCATGAGCAGGTACTCCGATGCCAGCTCGAGGTTGTGCTTGCGGATCTGCTCGACGTAGTTCAAGTACTGGCGCGTGACGTCCGCCAGCGGGATGTCCAGGATGTTGAAGTTCTGCTTGCGTATCAGGTACAGCAGCAGGTCCAGCGGGCCTTCGAAGGCTTCGAGAAAGACCTCCAGCGCATCGGGCGGGATGTACAGATCCTGCGGCAGCTGGAACAGGGGTTCGCCATACAGGCGGGCCAGGGCAACCTGGTCCACCACGTCGGGCGTGGCCGGCAGGGGCGCGGTAGGGGCGGGCGGCGCGCCTGCTGGCGTCGGCTCCTGGCTCATGGCGACGCGCCAGTTGGGACCGTCAGGACTTGGTCTGGTAGACGTAGGGCTGCTGGGGCACGCGGGCCTCGCTCCATTCACCTTGCGCTTCGCGGTCCACTGGGCGGTCCCAGAGCAGGGCGCGGCCGCGGCGCTGCTCATCCTCCAACGTGGGGCGCTGCGCCTTCAGTTGTTCAATGAACTGGGTGACGTCGGATCGGTAGGGCTTCCAGAACAGAGGCATGGCAATTCGGTAGGTTCGGTTCAAGGCTAGGCGGCAGTTTACGTGTCAGCGCCTGTGGAAAACTGACGGGCTGGCGCCTGGTCAGCCGAGTCCAGCGCTTGCATCAGTGCCGACCAGTCGGCCACGATGCGTTCAGACCCCAGGCCGGCTTCAAAGCCCGAGCGGCGGATCAGCGACAGCGGCTGCTCATTGACGTCTACCAGGGTGAGCGTGATGCCCTGGCGCTGCAGGCTACGGTGCAGTTGCTTGAGGGCCTCCAGACCCGAGGTGTCCATCGAGATCAGGCGGTGCAGGTCCAGCACCACATGCCGTGTGTCGGAGTGCATGCGCTGGGGCAGGTCTTCCACCTGGGCCACGGCCCCGAAGAACAGGGCGCCGTAGAGGTTGAAGACCTGCGTCTGCGGCGCCAGGCCCGCGGGCAGGCCTTCGCCGCTGCGCACCTCCACCCTGAACAAGGCGCCCATGCGCCAGATGAAGAACACGCAGGCCAGCACCAGCCCCACCTCCACGGCCACCGTAAGGTCGAACACCACCGTGAGGACGAAGGTGCCGAACAGCACCGTGCGGTAGGGCAGGTTGAAGCGCCGGGCGTGTGCGAACTCGCGCCATTCGCCCATGTTCCAGGCCACGAACAGCAGGATGCCGGCCAGAGCCGCCAGCGGCACGTGCAGGGCGAGCGGTGCGGCTACCAGCACGACCAACAGCAACGTCAGCGCATGCACCATGCCGGCCACCGGGCTCGTGGCGCCCGCCCGCAAATTGGTCACGGTGCGAGCGATCGTGCCGGTGGCGGGCATGCCGCCAAACAGCGGGCTCACCACATTGGCCACGCCCTGCGCCATGAGCTCCTGGTTGGGGTCGTGACGAGGGTGCTCGGTCATGTTGTCGGCCACTCGCGCGCACAGCAACGACTCAATGGCGCCGAGAAGCGCGATGGTCAAGGTGGGCATCAACAGTTGCTTGACGCCCATCCAGCTGAACTCTGGCAGGGCGAAGGCGGGCAGCGTCTGCGGGATGCCTCCGAAGCGCGAGCCGATGGTCTCCAGCGGCAGTTGCAGCACGGCGGTCAGCGTGGTGGCCCCTGCCAAAGCCACGATGGTGCCGGGCAGGTGCGCGGCCTTGCGCTTCAGGCGTGCCCAAGCGCCTTGGGGCGCCGTGTCCATCTGGTAACACTTGGGCCACAGCACCACCACGGCGGTGCAGGTGAGCCCCATCGCCAGCGCGGCGGGGTTCAGCGCTTGCAGATGGGAGGCCAGCACGCTGATCTGCGTGAAGAAGTCGGCCGGCAGCTTGTCGATCTGCAGGCCCAGCAGGTCCTTCAGTTGGGACAGCCCGATCAGCACGGCGATGCCGTTGGTGAAGCCGATGACGATGGACACCGGGATGTAGCGGACCAGCGCGCCCAGGCGCAGCCAGCCCATCAAGAACAGCAGCACCCCGGCCAGGGCGGTGGAGATGAGCAGGTTGGCCAGTCCGTAGCGCTCCACGATGCCGTAGACGATGACGATGAAGGCCCCAGCCGGCCCGCCGATCTGCACATGCGAGCCGCCCAGCGCCGAGATCAGAAAGCCCGCGACGATGGCGGTGACCAGGCCCGCTTCGGGCTTGACACCTGAGGCGATGGCAAAGGCCATGGCCAGAGGCAGCGCCACGATGCCCACCGTGACACCGGCGCCGATGTCTGCGCCTAAGCGGCGGCGGTCATAACCGTGCAGGCTGCTCAGCAGCCGCGGGCGGAAAGGATGAAGCGGTATGCGCAAGGGGAGTCCTCCTGGAAGCAGCGGG
>CAISJH010000237.1 GCA_903885585.1 uncultured beta proteobacterium | reverse complement strand
CGTTCCGGCAGATCGCGCTGAAGATGCAGAAAACGCGCGAGATCCCGCTGACCGGAGACCCGGTCAAGGCCGTCGAGGTGCTGGGCAACCGCTACACGCTCAACGACACCGAGCGCTCAGGGGTGCTGAGACACCTCATCGTCGAAGGCGACCTCACCGCCTACGGGCTGGTGAACGCCGTCACCCACTACTCGCAAGAGGTGGTGGACTACGACCGCGCCACCGACTTCGAGGCGCTGGGAGGCAAGCTCATCGAGTTGCCGGCCAGTGACTGGAGGGAGGTGGTGACGGCGGTGTGAGCGGGACTCCCGGTGGGCTGGCCGTTGGGCTGGTTGGCCGGGGCCTCTCAGGCAGATGCTTGTCTTGTCGCCCGGTGCAGCCTCTCGGCTGGCCGGGCGATTGTTTTTCGGGGCTGGTCAGAGGTTTCGAATGTTGCGAATGTCGAATGTTTCGAATAGACTCCGCGCTCTTCTTCTGCTCGAGTACCGACATGACCCCGTCCCCCGTTCTGGAGACCCCGCTGCCCGTCGAGCGCGAAGTCGCCGCCGCCG
Source organism: uncultured beta proteobacterium (assembly GCA_903885585.1). GTDB lineage: Bacteria > Pseudomonadota > Gammaproteobacteria > Burkholderiales > Burkholderiaceae_C > Rubrivivax. The sequence goes on along the minus strand of CAISJH010000237.1, from coordinate 7,208 downwards.
TGGAGAGCCAGCGGGCGCTTGCGGCTTACCTGAGCACGCGCTTCGAGACGCAGCGGATCACGATCTTCGATGAGAAGAACCATGGTCATGCGGTCGAGCTTCCCACCTCCGCCTTGCGGCTGCTCGTCGACATCCTGGCGGAACTGGCCGACGGCAATGCAGTCAAGGTGGTGCCCATTCATGCCGAGCTGACGACGCAGGAGGCGGCAGACATGCTGAACGTGTCCCGTCCGCACCTCGTCAAACTGCTCGAGAGCGGTGCTCTACCGTTTCACAAAGCCGGCAAGCACCGCCGCGTTCGCTTTGCCGATCTGATGGCATTCAAGGCCGAACGTGACCGCGCGAGCAGCCAGGCCATGGAGGAACTGGCGCGGCAGGCCCAGGAATTGCGCCTAGGTTACGAGTGACGAGTTCACCTTTCACCGCTGTCTACGACGCCTGCGTCCTGTACCCCGCGCCGCTGAGGGATTTCCTCATGTGGCTCGGCTTGTCCGGGCGTTTCCGGGCGCGCTGGAGTGCTCGGATTCACGACGAATGGAAGCACAACCTTCTGATCAACCGCCCCGACCTCAGCGCCGAACAACTGGACCGCACGTCCGACTTGATGGACCGTGCCATCCCCGGTTCGCTGGTGACCGGCTTCGAGCCGTTTATGACGGGTCTGGCGCTGCCGGATCCGAATGACCATCACGTGCTGGCAGCGGCCATCCGCTGCCATGCGAGCGTGATCGTCACGTTCAACGAACGCGACTTCCCTGGCGGTGTTTTGGATTCCTTCGGGATGGAGGCGCAACACCCTGACGTCTTCGCCGAGAACCTCTTCGATCTCGACCCTGCCTGCGTGGTCGCTGCCGCGCAGCGCCAGCGTCAGCAACTGAGGAGCCCGCCTATCGAGGTTGACCATTACTTGGACATCCTGCGCAGACAAGGTCTCAACCAGACGGTCAAGGCGCTCTCGGCCTTTCATGGGGTGCTCTGAACGTGGCTGCTCGGTCATCGCAGACTGCGAGGCCGGCACCACTATCCGTGGGGGCGAGAGCCTGCCCGCAGGTGTGCGGTGGCCGGGACTAAGGTTTACCCAATCCCTGGTTGACGGTTGCAGACTGCTCGTCACCTTCCCAAGTAAACCGCCGTCACCTGCTCCCTCTCATGCCCCAGTTCCGCGCTGATGGTCAGCCGGGCCTCGCGGTCGATTTCTCGTTGCTCGGCCGTCAGTTCCCGTGACTTCGGGCCGCCGGCCGCTGGAGCCAACCAGCCAGTGAGTTCGCGGTATCGGGTCTGGGCGTACTGATGCCGAAAACCATGCACCCGGTGGATACCGGCTGCGCTGCATTGGTACTCGAAGCGGTGCAACTGCTGAACGTAGGTCTTGTCGGCCGGAATCAGACTGCCCCGGCCGGCCAGGGCCTTGGCTTCATCGAGGACCTGCCACTGTTCCGCAGTGCGGACAGGCACTTCGCGCGGCCGGCCGCCCTTGGTCCAGCTGTCTTTGAGGGCGAGGACGTTGCCCCGGTCGGCCCACTCGGGCCGGATCTTGATCGATTCCTCGCGTCTCAGGCCAAAGGCTGCCTGCAGCCGCAGGGATACGGCTGAGTAGGGGTCGTTGACCTTGGCCAGATCGCTGGCCTGGAGCACCTGAGCCTTGCTGCTCTGCGCAACGTACTGGCGGTTGGCAATGCCGTAGTCGTGGTTCGCTCGTGCGACCACGTTCTGCTTGCCGATCTTCTCGGCCCACCAGCGTAGCCCGGCCATGCGATTCTTGATGGTGCCAGTCGCCAAACCCTCGGAGTGCCAGCGCGCCACCAGGCCGTCCACGTGCTTGGGCTTGAGGCTGGTGACGCTCATGTGGCGGTAGCCTGCCTGCTGCAGTTGTTTGGCGGCCAGGTCGAGCACACGCTCACGCTCGCGCTGCGTGGCAAAGCTGCCGTCGCGGTTGCGGTGGCAAAGCTGCTTCAGTTGGTAGTTCAGGTCGCGCATCGGTCGGTGGGGACAGGTCTCCGTTTCGGGGGTCGATGGGTTGCCCCAGGGGACGGCCTAAGTTCGTTGTCGCTGGTGTGTTCGGTCTGGTAAGTGTTTCTGTCCGTCCCGAACGCCTGAGCGCTGCGGGAACTGCAAGGGACACGGGACACCACTCCCGTCTTATGCCGAGGTTTGATCTCTTGGCCGCTGCGGCAGACAGCGTTGGCCACGATGGCGCCTGCTGTTGCGGGGCGGTACATCGGTTCAAGCCCATGCCCTGGGCCTGCGGGGTGCGACCGGATAGGACGCCGCTTTGAAGTCAGCCTGCAGACGCAGGCGAGGAGCGGTCTACCAAGCAGGCCTGAAGCCGGTGCGATGAGCCGACTTCAGGCTCGCTGGAGCCCGTCACGTGGGGGCGTCACTTGCGACAGCCGTGTTCTGCTCCCAGGCAAATTGGGGCAATTTCAGCGTCGTCACTACTGGCTGGCGCCGCGTAGTGACGACGCTGCCGCTCGCAGCAGAAACCGCTCAATGGGTTGCCGCTGGGGCAGTGTGTTGGGTTCACCAACCTGTCGCAGGGCTTGTTTCTTCAGACCCTGTACTCAAATCTCCACGCCTTGCGGCCGCCGGGTTCCAGGAGATCAGACCGGCCAGTGCGCCCTCACCATGGATAGGCGAGAGCAGGGCGATGCGGTCTCGGGCATCAATCGGGCTGCTTCAGCCATAGCAAGCGGTGAGGATGCTGCGGCAAGAGTTTCCACAACGCAACTCGAGTGTGGGGCGTGGTTGGCGCGGGATGTGCGCTGAATGCAAAGGCTGCCCGACCTGTACGCACTGCGGACGCCCGCCCTCAGCGGGATGGCCGGCGTGGCCGGGCTGCCCGTCTTGGGTCAGTTGCTCACCACGACCCACCGGTCGAGCAGTCCGCTCACATAGCCGTGGTCAAGCATGTGCCCGTTGCCTGCCACCACATGCACGGGAATGTGGATCAGCTCTGCAAGGCGGCTGACCTGCTCGGGGTTGGACTGCCAGTCCTCTGACCCGACGTGGATCTCGGCTTGAGCCGGTGTCGGCAGCTTCCCGGCGGTGGCCAGGTCCATCAGCCGCGTGGGGTAGGGCGGCATGAAGTGGGTGAGCTGATCTGGTTTGGCGAATTCGCCCACGATGGGTGACAGCAGCAGCACCTTGCCCGGGAAAGGCGGGATCAGGCTCTGGGCGTTGAGGAACAGGTAAGCGCCGAAGGAATTGGCCACGACGTGTGCGTCCTCGCGCCAGAAGTGTGTCTGCAGGTCCTCGGCCACGGTCTCGATCTGGTCCATGAACCGCATGCCCCGGAAGTCCCCTACCGTCTCTCGCCCGGCCAGATCCACCCCTCGGCTTAGCAGAGCCTGACCTAGTCCGGTGTGCACCCGGCCACCGTAGCCGGGCAGGTAGTAGAAGGTGGTGCGGCTGGGGTCCATGGCGCCCATGATCGGTGAACCGAGTGCGAGGGTGAAGCCCCCATGCGTAACGCATGTCCTTGAGACATCCCAAGCAATCGAGCGAGACGCTGGTGGCCAGAGGAGGCGAAGTTTCTATACTGTATGAATGCACAGTATCGATGAGCCCCAAGCACTGCAAGTCCAGGAGATTCCTGTCCGAGACCTGGCATCGACCGTGCGAGCCGGTTTTCCGTCCCCCGCGGAGGACTTGGGCGCCAAGCGCATCGATCTGGCTGCGCGTCTGATCAAGCACCCGCAGGCCACGTTCCTCATGCGCGCCCGGGGTGACTCGATGAAGGACGCTGGCATCTTCGACGGGGACGTGCTGCTGGTAGACCGGGCCATCCCGCCGCGCAATGGTCAGGTGGTGGTGGCCGTGATCGATGGCGAGTTCGTCTGCAAGACGTTGTCGATGCGGGCAGGGCGCATCAAGCTGCGTGCCGCTAACCCAGGCTTCCCGGACATCGTGCCCACCGACAGCCAGACGGTGGAGATCTGGGGCGTGGTGACTGCCTCCATCAAGCAGTTCTCGGCCTGAGCGGCTGGGCTCGCAACGTCCAGCCTTTAGGACCTAGAGTGTTCGCGCTGGTCGACGGCAACAACTTCTACGTCTCCTGCGAGCGAGTCTTCCGGCCCTCGCTGCTAGGACGACCAGTGGTCGTGCTTTCCAACAACGATGGCTGCGCGATTGCCCGCTCCAACGAGGCCAAGGATCTGGGTATCCGTATGGGCCACCCCTGGCACGAGATCCGCCACCTCGAAGATGAAGCCGGGCTGATCGGCCTGTCGGCGAACTTTGAGCTCTACGGAGACATGAGCGACCGGATGATGAGCTTGGCCTCAGGTCTCGGGCCGGAGCAGGAGATCTACTCGATTGATGAGTCCTTCATTGCGCTGCAAGGCGTCAAGGGCGACCTGGTAGATCGTGCCCGTGCCGTGCGCTCGCGCATCCTGGCCTGGACGGGTATTCCATGCGGCATTGGCATCGGCCCGACCAAGACCCTGGCCAAGCTGGCGAACCACATCGCCAAGACGGCGGAGCGCAAGCCAGGTAGCTACCCCGCCAAGTTCGCCCAGGTGTGCAACTTGGCGAACACCACCCCGGATGAACTTCAGAGCCTGCTGCGGGCTACCGACGTGGGCGAGGTCTGGGGCGTGGGCGGACGCATTGGCTCGCAGTTGCGAGACCTGGGCGTCAAGACCGTGTGGGACCTCACCCAAATGGAGCCGCACCTGGTGCGGCAGCGCTGGTCGGTGGTGCTGGAGCGCACGGTGCAGGAACTGCGCGGCGTGGCCTGCATGTCGCTGGACGATGCGCCACCCCCGAAGCAGCAGATCGCCTGCACCCGATCCTTCGGCAGCGCGGTGCGCGATCAGGGGCAACTGGCGCAGGCCGTATCCGAGTTTGCGGTGCGGGCCAGCGAGAAGCTGAGGGCACAGGGTAGCCTGGCAGGGGAGGTGCTGGTCTTCATCCGCACCAGTCCTTTCCGCAAGGTGCCGCAGTACTCCAAGTCCCATGTCCAGCCCCTGGTCCGGCCCAGTGCGGACTCCCGCCAGATCGCCACTGCTGCTCTTCAGGGACTGAAGGCGATTTACCGGCCAGGCTTCGACTACGCCAAGGCGGGTGTGATGCTCATGGATATCAGCAGTGCCAGTCAGGTGCAGGGCGAACTTTGCTTCGAAGGACTGGTAGAAGATCCAGAGCCGGGAGTCCAACAGGGGCCGCGGGCAGCGCGGGATCCGAGCCGCCTGATGGCCGCCTTGGATGCCGTCAACCTGCGCTGGGGCAAGCACACGATGAAGCTCGGGAGCAACCGCCTGGCGCATTCGCAGAGCCCCTCGCCGAAGGCCTGGATGATGAAGCAGGAGCGGCGTAGTCCGCGCTACACCACGCAGTGGGAGGAGATGCCCCTGGTCAGGGCTTGAGTCCCAGGTTCTGGGTCCGAGGTGGACCGAAACCCTCTTATCGACTCCTCAGCCGCTGGCTCTTGCGTGTGCGCTCGAAGAAGTCGTCCGGCTTGCGGCGGACCCAGTCCAGAAACTTCGCGAGTTCGGGGTGCTGCCGGAGCGCCTCCACGTGGTGGTACTCGCGTGCCAGTTCGGTCTCGGTCAACAGGGCATGAATCTGGCGGTGGCAGATCCGATGAAGCCAGGCGGTCTGAACGCCGCCGCGAGACTTGGGCACCAGGTGGTGGGCATCGCGCTGTGACGGTGGGATGGGCCGGTCGCACAGGGGGCAAATCACCGTGTCCTGGCTGTCGACGCCCATCGGGGGCGCTGCCAGTTCCGCTAGCCGCCGCTTGATCCGTCCTCGCATCTTGGTGGGATTTCCATGCGGCCCCAGGCCGATCCAGCCGTTGATGTCGCGTCGGCCTGATCCTCACGCACGCAGTGAGCGTCTGTCGTCAGCCTTCCCGACCCATGAGTCGCCTCATGCCGATGAAGCTGCAGGTGGTGCGTGAGGCTGTTGCGGATGAACTGCTTTTCATAGTGGCGGTTGCGCCGATTCTTCTTGGCTGACGATCTCTGGCCGAAGCGTTTATCCACAACGAGTTCGTCGAGGTGGCTCAGATCGCTCAGGTCTTCGATGGCGATTGAAGAGTTGCGAAGCGGCATGGTCTTGTCTGGCCAGTCGATCAGGCAAGTCGAGCGAGCAACCACCCAGAGGCAGCAATATGCGCAAGCGTCACCAAGACCGAGGCGCTGTGCAGCCATTTGAAGCGCGCACGCTGGCCCGCATCGGTGGCGCGGTTGATCGCGGGCATGAGCACTTGGCGCACCGGGACTGTCGTGAGGGCGATCGCGGCCATCACGGCAGCCGCCAGGGCCGATGTGCCGATCACGAACAGGTAGAACCAGGGGAAGGCGCGCCGCAGCAGCGGACCGGCCGAAGCTGCCGGCATTGCCGAGAACAAGAATGCAGCAAAGCCAAACGAGTACAGGGTCATCCCACCGAACAGCAAGGCGGTGCTCAAGATGGCCAGAGAGTGGATCAACATCAGCCCAATGTAGAACCTCGGCCCGCAACCTGGGCACAACCCGCTTCAAGACCTTATGCGCCCTTCGCCTGACTTGGCGGTGCCTGCAGCCGTGAAGCGTTTGCTCTACGCTCTGACTACTGGGGCATAGCGAGCCGTTGGGGCGACCGAGGCTGTTGAAGAGGGACCCAAGGGGTGCAGAAACAGGACAAATCGCCCGCTGCGATCTCAGCTGAAATGATGGGCGAGATCATTCAGATGGCGCTGAGCGACCATGTGAGCTTTGAGCAGATTTGGGCCCTTCATGGCTTGGGGCCCAATGAAGTCCAGGCGCTGATGAAGCGAGAGCTTAAACGGGGCAGCTACGTTGCCTGGCGCAAACGCGTGCGTGCGTTCACACAGCGTCGTGCGTTCTACAAATGACTGCCGACCCCCATCCCTGGTCCAAAGAACTGGGCACGCTCTACGACCACGCATGGCATCGCCTGACTCGCGGTGTGCACGATCGCCACGCGCCTGCCCGCCACCCGACGCTGGCCACGGTTTCATCAGAAGGTTTACCGCAGGCGCGCACTGTCGTTTTGCGAAAGGCCGATCGAGCGAGCGGCCGTCTGGAAATTCACACCAACCTGTTTTCACCCAAGGTGGCTGAGCTCAAGGCCATGCCCGTCGCGGCCCTTCATGTGTGGGACAGTGGTTCACGATTGCAAATCCGGGTGCAGGCTGATGCCGTCATTGCACATGGTGATGACGTAGCCGAAACCTGGTCCAGAGTCCCTGAGGGGTCACG
>CAISJH010000236.1 GCA_903885585.1 uncultured beta proteobacterium | reverse complement strand
GCCACGATGAACTGCACCGAGCCGGGGTCACCCTGGCGCGCGCAGCGGCCCACCAGCTGGCGGTCGATGCGCGCATAGTCGTTGACCTCGCCAACGATGACATGCAGGCCGCCGCGGGCATGCACCGCCGGATCGAGCGCGATGTCAGTTCCCCGCCCGGCCATGTTGGTGGCAATGGTCAGGCTGCCGGGGCGCCCGGCGTCAGCCACGATGGCGCTTTCGCGTTCATGCTCGAGCGCATGCAGCACCGCGACAGCCACGCCGGGCAGGCGCTGGGCAAAGCGGTCGGCCAGGGCGAGGCTCGAGCGCACGCTGCGCATGCCAATGAGCACGGCGCGTCCTTCTTGCAGCAGGGGCTCGCAAGCGCGCGCGATGGCGTCGAATTTGTCGGATTCATGGCGCAGCACCTGCAAGGGCAGGGCGCGGCGTCGCACCGGTCGGTGCGTGGGCACGGCCACCGTGGTCAGGCCGTAGACCTGGGCAAATTCGGCGCGGGCCTCGCGGGCGGTGCCGGTCATGCCGCCCAGCCGAGTGAAGCGCCGGAAAAAACGCTGAAAGCTCGAACGCGCCGAGACCTCGCTGGGTGGGGAAATGGGCAGGCCCAGGCTGGCTTCCAGCACCTGCTGCATGCCCAGCGACAGGGTGCGCTGCTCGGCCAGTCGCCCGGTGAGTTCGTCGACCAGCACGACCTTGTCGTCCTCCACCACGTAGTGCTGGTCTCGAACCATCAGGTAGGTGGCGTACAGGGCCATCTGCACCAGTTCTTCGGCCCGGTCGGCACGGCGCCAGAAGGGCGGCATGTCGCGGGCCAGCTGTTTGAGCAGCTGGCGGCCAGCTGCCGTCCACTCGATGTGGCGCAGGGCCTGTTCGATGCGAAAGTCTTCGCCTTGCTTGAGCGCCCGCGCCAGGGTGACTGCCTCCTGCGCGGCCTGCTCGAGCAGGGCATCAGGTTTCTGGGCCGAAATGATCAGCGGTGTGACGGCCTCGTCGATGAGCACGCTGTCGGCCTCATCGACGATGACCTGATGAATGCCGCGCATCACCACGCCCTGACCGGTGACCTGCCCGCCCTGGCGGGCAGCCATCAGGGAAAAACGGGTGCGGTAAGCGCCTTGCCCGAGCGCCAAGGCGTCGCGCAGGTGATCGGCCAGCAGGTCGCGGGCCGTGGTGTAGACGATGTCGTGCTGATAGGCGGCCGAGCGCGCCGGCGGAGGCACCTGGCCGGTGACGCTGGCAGTCGAGACCTGGCAAAGGGCAAACAGGGGCGAGCCGATTTGCGCGTCGCGTGCGGCCAGGTAGTCGTTGGCCGTCACCACGTGGCAGGGCAGGCCGCGCCAGGCGGCCACCGCCGCCGCCATGGCCGCTGTCAGGGTCTTGCCTTCCCCGGTAGCCATTTCGGCCAGGCGCCCTTCGAGCAGGGCCAGGGCGCCGATCAGTTGCTCCAGATGCGGCTCGAAGCCGTGCACCCGTCGCACTGCCTCGGCCACCAGCGCCAGAGCCTGCAAGTCGCTGGGTGCGGCCCGGGAGTCGGAGCCCGATCCATTGTGCAGCTTGCATTGGGCCGCCGCATCGGTGACGGCCTGGTTGAAGTCGGAATCTGGCAAATTTCTGAGGGGCGCCGCCTGCCGCTGAACCCGCGCAGCCAGCCTCCGCAGGCGGGGCAGCGGCCGTACCCAGCGCCCGCTCAGTGCGCTGAGCCATTGGCCCCAGCGGTCAAGCGCGGGCGGCTGCCATTCGCGCTTGTGGCTGTCGAGCAGTCGCAATTGCACCGAGGGGCTGCCTGCGCCGACCTCGCCGTCGGCCCAGGCGCTTGGGCCATCGGCCGAGGTGGGGACGCGCTGCAGCATCTGCTGCAGCGGAGCCAGGCGTGGGGGGCTGGCACTCACAGCTGGTAGCGCCGCTGGAAAAACTGCTGCAAGGTCTGCCACAGGCGTTGGCCCAGGGGGCGCGGCTGCAGCTCAACCCGAATCCAGCCGGAGCGGCCGTTGCGCGATGCAGCGGTCGCTGGCTGCGGCGCAGCCGTGTCGAGGTGGGCGCGCAAAAGAAAAAACTGTTCCACCGCCTTGCGCCCGCTTTGGTCCTGGGCGGAAACGGCCAGATCGCCGCCGGCCAGCGGGGTCAGGGCCGCTGAGGGCAGGTCCTTTTGGGAGTGCGGCACCACGGTCAGGCTGGCCACCGCATAGGGCAGGGCCCGCTCGCCCTCGATCCTGACCTGGCTGTCGGCGGCCGACAGGCGGTCCCAGTTCAGGGCGGCCTCCTGCTTGACCACGCCCAGGAAGACATGGTGACGCTCGTCGATCACCCGCCCGAGCTCCTTGCCTCGTCCCAACCAATGACCGGCCAGGTGGGCGATGTCGGTGCTGTGCCACAGACCGTCGTGGGGCGCGTAGACCATCAGGTCGTCGATCTGCTGATTGAGGTGGTCGATGGTTTGCTGCAAGGCGCGCAGCTTTTCCTGTATGGGGCGCAGGTCCACCGAGGCTTCGGCCAGCGCTTTGCGCTCCTGGGCCCACACCTGGCCCAACTGCGCCTGCGCGGCGCGCAGCTCCTGCGCCAGCTCGGTGTTTTCCATCTCGATGAGCAAACTGCCGGCGCGCACCCATTGGCCGTTGCTCACATGCACCTGCCGCACCTGCGCCGCACTTTGGGCAAACAGGGCGGTGTTATCGCGCGCCTCAACCACTCCGCGCAACACCCGGCTTTCAGGCACTGGCAGCCAGATCAGGCCAGCGAGCAGCAGCACGATCAGCGCCACGCTGGCGCGCAGCTTGCCGCGCTGCTGGGCGATGAAGACGGGGTTGCGCAGGGGTTTGATCATTTTTTTGAGCGGGGTCAGGAAGCTGCTGTATACCAGAGCCAGCCCCACCACCAGGCCCAGCCCCCAGTATTGGTCGGCCACGAAGAGCACGATACCCAGCATGATCGCCCAGCGATAGACGTTCGAGCCCATGAAAAAAAGCACCAGCGCCACATGCCGGCGGGTGCTCACG
>CAISJH010000235.1 GCA_903885585.1 uncultured beta proteobacterium | reverse complement strand
TGGGCGCGCAGTTCCACGCGGCGGATCTTGCCGCTGATGGTCTTGGGCAGGTCCGAGAACTCGATGCGCCGCACCATCTTGTAGGCCGACACGCGTTCGCGCAGGAAGCCGAAGATCGCCCTGGCCGTGGCCGCATCGCCCGCGTGGCCCGGCGCCAGGATCAGGTAGGCCTTGGGCACGAAGCCCCGCACCGGGTCGGGCGAGGGAACCACCGCAGCCTCGGCCACCGCGGGGTGCTCGATCAGCGCGCTCTCGAGCTCGAAGGGGCTGATGCGGTAGCCCGAGGCCTTGAACACGTCGTCGGCACGGCCCACGTAGGTGATGTAACCCTCGGCATCGCGCTGCCCGACGTCACCGGTGTGGTAATACCCGTCGCGCATGGCGTCGGCGGTCTTGGCCGCATCGTCGGCGTAGCCCTCCATCAGCGGCAGCGGGCGGGCAGACAGGTCGATGCACAGCTCGCCCTCGTCGGCGGGTTGTCCGTCGGCGTCCAGCAGCACGATGCGGTAGCCCGGCAGCGGCCGCCCCATCGAGCCCGGCTTGAGCCGCTGGCCCGGGCTGTTGCCGACCTGTGCCGTGGTCTCGGTCCGCCCATAGCCGTCGCGGATCACCAGGTTCCAGGCCGAGCGCACCTGCTCGATGACCTCGGGGTTCAGCGGTTCGCCCGCCGAGATCACCTCGCGGAGCACGACGGGCCAGCGTTTGAGGTCTTCCTGGATCAGCATGCGCCAGACCGTGGGCGGCGCGCAGAAGGTGTTCACGCCCCGGGACACCAGCACCTCCAGGATCTTCGGGCCATTGAAGCGCGTGTAGTTGTAGATGAACACGCAAGCCTGGGCATTGAAGGGCGCGAAGAAGCAGCTCCAGGCGTGCTTGGCCCAGCCTGGCGAACTCACCGTCCAGTGCACGTCGCCAGGCCGCAGCCCCAGCCAGTACATCGTCGACAGGTGCCCCACGGGGTAGCTCTGGCGCGTGTGGCGCACCAGCTTGGGCTGCGCCGTGGTGCCGGAGGTGAAGTACTCCAGCAGCGGGTCGGCCACGCCACAAGCTTGCGCCGGCACAAAGGTGTCGGGCGCGCCCTGCGAGTCGCGGTAGTCGATCCAGCCTGCCGGTGCCTCGGCATCGGCCCCCACCAGAATCAGCCCAACGCCGGCGGTGGCCTCGGGTGGCAGCTCGGCAATGCGCGCGCGGCCAGTGGCGTTGGTGACCACCCAGCGCACCTGGCCCCGCGACATGCGGTCGGCCAGGTCGGCGCCGGACAGCAAGGGCGTGGCGGGGATGACCACCACGCCGGCCTTGATGGCGGCCAGCATCGTCTCCCACAACGGCACCTCGTTGCCCAGCATCAGCAGGACGCGGTCACCGCGCGCCGCGCCCAGGCCCGTGAGAAAGGCTGCGACCTGTGAAGACCGGCGGGATAACTCCCGGGAGCTCAGGCGAGCCTCGGCCCCGGACTCCTCCAGGATGTGCAACGCAGGTGCATCGTTGTCGCGCGCGATCGAGTCGAAGTAGTCGATGGCCCAGTTGAACTGCTCCAGCTGCGGCCAGGCGAAGCCGGCACAGGCCGCGTCCAGGTCGTTAGGGTGCGCGAGCAGGAAATCTCGTGCGGCCAGGAATCGGTCAAGCTCACTCATGCGTCCTCCGTCGCCGGCGACGAGCCGACACTGTTGGCAAATCAGTCTATCGCCGGGCTTGCGCGAAGCAGCCGGGCCTTGGTGCATGACGGGGAAGGACGAAGGTTCTTTGGCCGACGGGGCCAACTGCCCTCCAACCTGACCCGATGCCTGGCCGAGGCGGCCCCCTGGTCCACGACAAGGCGACCTGCAGGCAGTGCGCGTGCTTGGCCGAGCACGGCCCCCGCCTCGCGTTAGGCTTCAGGCATGACGAACCTCCACCCACTGTCGGCCCTGCTGCAGGCCCATCGTTCGATCCGCAGCTACCGCAAAGACCCCGTGGACGACGCGCTCGTGGACGCGACGCTCGCCGAGGCACTGCACGGCTCGTCTTCCAGCGGCAATCTGAACCTGGTGTCGGTCATCAAGACCCGCGACCCGGCGCGCAAGGCGCGGCTGCACGAACTGCACTTCCGCCAGGAGATGGTGCTGCAGGCGCCGCTGGTGCTGACGTTCTGCGCCGACACCTTCCGCACCCGCCAGTGGCTGGCTGCACGCCAGGCGCGACTGGGCTTTGCCGACCTCATCAGCTGGCACGTCAGCGCCTTCGACGCGATCATCCTGGCGCAGACCACGGCGCTGGCGCTGGAGGCGCAGGGTCTGGGCATCTGCTACATGGGCACCACGCTGCACGCCATGGGCGAGATTGCCGACTTCCTGGAGTGCCCCGAGAACTGCCTGCCCGTGACCAGCATGGTGGTGGGCTGGCCGGACGAGGCGCCCGCGCAGCGCGACCGTCTGCCCGCGCGGGCCTGGATCCACAACGAGCGCTACCAGCGGCCCACGAGCGAAGACATCGACGCCCATTTCGGAGAACGCGAACGCCGCGGCTGGGAGCGCTACCGGTCCATGGGGCCGCAGATCATGCAGCGCATGGCCGAGCACGGCATCACCCACCTGGCTCAGTTCTACACGAGCCGCATCAAGTACGACCCGGACATCTTTGCCCGCGACTCCGAGCAACTGCTGGAGCTGATGCGGTCGCGCAGCTTCTTGGCACCAACGCCGTCGCGGCCCGGTCCGGGCGAGCAGGACGGCCCGCGCAACCCACCGCTTGCCTGAGCTGCCGGCGTACCGGTCTGGCAGCCCGGGAACTTCATCAAATTGCAGGACACGGTGGGAGAGCACGCAGCGGATGCGTTGACCAGACTGGTGAGGCAGATCGACGCCCGGTGAATCGGCTCGGGTGATTGACAGCTGACGAGTACAAGGTCCTCACACCACCGAAGCCAGCCTCCGCCTCCTCCATCGCCATCGGTGCGTGTCAAGGCAGTTGTCGCCCTGTTCATGTCGCCTCAGCTCCTTTATCTGAGCTTGGCAAGGATCGATCGGTCTTCGCCTGCATGGCGCTGAGCAGGGCTCACATAGCGGATCGCGCTGTGCTGGTGGTTGAAGTTGTACCAGTGCACGAATCAGGCGGCCCACTGCCGGGCATCGTCCAGCGTCGCAAACCCCTGGCAGGGAACTCCGGCCGATCTTTCGCCGTCCGGAACTGCGCCTCCACGAAGGCGTTGTCGTCAGTGACCCGAAGGCGCGAGCGCCAACGGCAGCCACTCCGTCGCCGGCCAGGCCAGCTCTCTGAGCTTGTACCGATCACGCCCCGTTGAACCCTGGAGATCGAATCAATCGACGCTCAACACCACCTTTACGCTGGCATCTACCGCAGACTTTTCGATGTAGCCGATCGCATTAGGGTTGGCGGCAACGAACCTTTTGACGTCAGCTGCAGTGCCCAACTCCTTTGGCGGTATTCCTTTGCCGGAGAAAACCAACTTCGACCAAGTCGCCTTGACTTGCATCGCAGTTCTGCAGGCCACCTTCGAATAGAACTGGTCACGCAGGGGGGCTGATTCGGGCAAGTCAACAGGCTGCGCCACTCCACCACCGGGTAAGGCTTGTGATTGAATCTCCTGCCGCGATAGGAGCATAGGAAATTCAAACGCCCACCGCAAGCTCGGCAGACCCTTCGCAAACCCACACCAACCCTGATCCACGGTCTCGCCCATCCATCCACGGCCAGACAAAGCGCTTCAAGGCTAGGCCTTGCACTTCGCGAGTTGCTTCGCACCCTCGCGAATCCGGGTATGCAAGGGGGCGAAGCCGCTTGGCTGCGTGGTGGCACTTGCAGCGCGCAGCGCCACCCCGAACGTGTCACGGCCTCGATCTCGTGGTGGAAATCAGCAGCAGTGCTCATGGCATGTCGAGAATGGGCGCGCAGTTTAAGGATATGGTCGCAACATGCGGCAGCCTCTCGGCCGCCGCATGTTCGGCCAGTTTGTGCCCCTCAACCCTTTGAAGACCTGTCCATGAAGAACCCCGTCATCCTGTCCTCAGCGCTGGCCGCCGCCCTGTCCCTCGGCCTCGTGGCGCAAGCCCAAGCAGCCGACGCCGCCAAGCAGAAGTGCTACGGCATCGCCAAGGCCGGCCAGAACGACTGCGCGAGCGCCAACGGCAGTCACTCCTTCGCCGGCCAGGCCAAGAAGGACAACGATCCCAACGAGTGGAAGTACGTGCCCAAGGGCACCTGCGAGAAGGCAGGCGGCAAGACGACCGCTCCCAAGAAGTAAACCTTGACGGCGCTACACCCGGCGCCAGCCGACGCCCTCGTGGGCATCGGCTGGCGCCAGCCTCACTACGACAGTTTGCTGGCCGAGCGCCCGAAGCTCGGCTTCATCGAGGTTCACAGCGAGAACTTCTTCGCCGACGGAGGCATCAGCCTGGCGGTGCTTGAGGCCGGCCGGGCAGCCTATCCGCTCAGCCTGCATGGTGTGGGGCTGGCGTTGGGGTCAGCGGTCGGGCTGGACGAAGCGCATGTCGTGCGGCTTGCACGGCTCGTCGAGCGTATGGAGCCCGACTGGGTGTCCGACCACGCCTGCTTTGCACGGGTCGGCAGTGGCCTGCATGCCGCAGACCTGCTGCCCATTCCCTTCGACGACGAGTCCCTGGCACTGATGGTTCGCCATGTCGACCAAGTGCAAGCGCGCTTGGGCCGCCGCCTGCTGGTCGAGAACATCAGCGCCTACGCCGGCTGGGCCGGTGACACACTGGCCGAGCCCGAGTTCTTCAATGCCCTGACGGCGCGCAGCGGCTGTGGCCTGCTGCTCGATGTGAACAACCTCTTCGTGAATGCGCGTAACGACGGGCTCGCGCCCCAGGCAGCAGCCGACGAAGCCATGCGCTGGGTCGACGCGCTGCGGCCCGTCATCGTCGAGGAAATCCACCTCGCCGGCCACTGCGAGCGCGACGACGGCTTGGTGATCGACGACCACGGCAGCCGCGTGTGTGAGGCGGTCTGGCAGGTCTATTCGCATGCCCGGCAGCGCCTCGGCCCCGTGGCGACACTCATCGAGTGGGACACCGACGTGCCCGCCTTGGACGTGCTCGTGGCCGAGGCCGGACGCGCACGGGCGCTGCAGCCATGAAGGCCGAGCAACAGGCCTTCGTCGACGCCGTGCTCGGCCGCAGCGAACCGCCGTCGCGCTTGCGCAAGCCGGCGCGCGGCCTGGCGGTCTATCGCAACAACGCCCAGGCGCTGTCGGCCCAGGCGCTGGCTGTGGCCTTCGAGCGGCTGCATGCCGAATTGGGCGACACCGCGTTTGCCGCGCTGGCTTGGACCTACTGGCGCCACGAGCCGCCAAGTGACGGTGACCTCGGCCAGTGGGGGGCCGGGCTGTCCGGCTTTCTCGTGGCGCGCGCCGGCGAAGCCTCCGGCCTGCCCGACCTGGCGCGCCTGGACTGGGCGGTACACGAGGCCGAGCGGGCAGCCGATGCGGTGCTGGACGCGGAGTCCCTGCAACGTCTGTCCGACACACCTGCCGATGCGCTTTGGCTGACGCTGCGCCCGGCGCTGCGCCTACTGCACCAGTCCGGCGGTGCGGTGCTCGTGTGGCGCGCCGGCTGGCGGGGCGCATGGCGGTCGATCGCGGCGCCGGAGGCGGCGTTCTTCGCGGCCGTGCTGGACGGCGCATGCCTGGCCGAGGCCTTGACTGCGGCGCAAGCAAGGGGTTCGGGTGTTTCGGCCGACTTCGACTTCGGCACGTGGCTGCAGGCCGCGCTGCAGAACGCCTGGCTGCAAGCGGTCAGGACCACCCCACCAAACCCAAAACCGACCCCATGAAGGCCTTGCTCTCGAGCACGCTGCGCGCCTGTATCGACCCCGGTGCTGGCTTCGGTATGGGCGATGAAGCTGGCCGCATGCTGCTGCACCAGGCGGTACAGCACGGTCTGCTCGGGTTGGTGGCGCTCGCGGTGGAGCGGTGGGCTTGGGCGGGCCGCTAAGCGCGTCTACATCCGCAGGGGTCACTCCGACGGGAGACAGACTTCGGCTACACCACGCCCGCCAACCCCCTCCTCGCCTCCGCCTCATGCATCGCCATCCGCCGCGCCCAGTCCGCGATCTGGTCGTCTCCGATCCGGCCGACGTTGAAGTAAGCCGCTTCCGGGTGCGCCAGGTAAAACCCGCTGACGCTGGCCGCTGGCGTCATGGCCAGGCTCTCGGTCAGGCCCATGCCGATCTCCTCGGCCTTGAGCACCTCGAACATCGGCGCCTTGACGCGGTGGTC
>CAISJH010000234.1 GCA_903885585.1 uncultured beta proteobacterium | reverse complement strand
TGCAGGACGTGCTGGACGGCTGGTTGGGTGCTGCGGCGGCCCGTGTCATCCTGCCCATCACCGACCCCTATGTCGTGCACCACGGCGCCTTGGGCTCTTTTGCGACCGTGTACCTGCCCGCGGGCTGCGATGCCGCCGCCACGGCGCAGCGCCTGTCGGGCTTGCGAGGCATCGAGGTGGTGCTCACGCGCGAGCAGGCGGCCGAGCGTTTCGAACTCCCGGCCGATCGCATCGGCGACCTGGTGGTGGTGTCCGAGCGCTCGGTGGTCGTCGGCACCGCGGCCTCGCGCCATGACCTGACGGCCCTGGAGGTGCCGCTGCGCTCACATGGCGGCATCTCCGAGCAGCGTGTGCCTCTGATCCTGAACCGCCGCATCGAGGGGCTGGACCCGCAGCGGCGCTGGCGCAACTTCGACGCCTTTGACCTGGCGCTGAACCAGGCGCAGTGAGCGCCGCCTCGCTCGACGCCCAGCAGCAACCTCCACTTCAGAAAACCCCACCCATGATCCAAGAGCAATTGCGCATCGCCGGCCAGAAAGTGGCTTGTGACCGCCACATCGAAGTCCTCAACCCCTTCACCAACGAGGTGGTGGGCACCGTGCCCAAGGCGAGCCTGGAGCAGGTGCGCGAGGCCTTCCGCATTGCGCAGGCCTACAAGGCGCGTCTGAGCCGCTTCGAGCGCGCCAACATCCTGAACAAGGCGGAGGCCATCGTGCGCGAGCGGGTGCCTCAGATCGCCGCGCTCATCACTGCCGAGTGCGGCCTGTCGATGAAGGACAGCACCTACGAGGCCGGGCGCGTGGCCGATGTGCTGATGTTCGGCGCCAACGAGTGCCTGCGCGATGACGGGCAGATCTTCTCCTGCGACATCACGCCGCACGGACGCAAGCGCCGCGTCTACACACAGCGCGATCCGCTGCTGGGCGTGATCACCGCCATCACGCCGTTCAACCATCCCATGAACCAGGTGGCCCACAAGGTGGTGCCCTCGGTGGCCACCAACAACCGCATGGTGCTCAAGCCGTCTGAGAAGGTGCCGTTGTCGGCCTACCTGTTTGCCGACATCCTGTACGAAGCGGGGTTGCCCGGTGAGATGCTCAGCGTGGTCACCGGTGACCCGGCCGAGATCGCCGACGAGCTGATCACGAACCCGGCAGTGGATCTCGTCACTTTCACCGGCGGCGTGTCGATTGGCAAGACCATCGCGGCCAAGGCCGGCTACCGTCGCATCGTGCTGGAGTTGGGAGGCAACGATCCCATCATCGTGATGGAAGACGCTGATCTGGACGAGGCTTCCACCTTGGCGGTGCAAGGCTCCTACAAGAACTCGGGCCAGCGCTGCACGGCGGTCAAGCGCATGCTCGTTCACGAGGCGGTGGCCCAGCGATTCACCGATCTGGTGGTGGACAAGACCCGCGCTTGGTCCTACGGCGACCCCGCCAACCCCAAGGTGGAGATGGGCACCGTCATCGACGAGGCTGCGGCGACGCTGTTCGAACAGCGGGTGGACGAGGCGATCGCACAAGGCGCACGTCTGCTGGCAGGCCACAAGCGCGAAGGAGCCCTGTTC
>CAISJH010000233.1 GCA_903885585.1 uncultured beta proteobacterium | reverse complement strand
GTGGTCTGCGGCTACCTGGGCCTGCCCTTCGAGGCGGCCTTCGTGCTCTTTGTGGCGGTGGACCCGCTGTGCGACATGCTGCGCACGGCGCTGCTGGTCATCGGCAATACCGCTGCGGTGGCCGCCATCTGCCCCCGGGAGCCGGCGCCGCAGCCTGCTGCCCAGCCGGTCAGCCCCGCGGCTTGATCGCCCCAGCCAGCGCTGCGCTGGCCCGCTGTTGAGAGCGCTCCAGCAGGCGGCGGGAAACCGTGTCGTCCGGCCAGGCCGTGCATACGGCGGCATAGCCATCGGCGGCCTCGGTCCAGCGTCCGGCGCGCAGGTGTTCGAAGGCCGCCAGCGACTGCGTGCATAACTGCTGCACATCGGGCCGGGCGGCCACTTCGTCGTCAGCCTCCCGTGCGCCCATGAGCTCATACACCTCGAGCTCGGCGCGTCGACCCTTGACAGCCACGATGTCCAGCGGCCGCAGCCAAAGGCGCTCGCCCGCCTCGCGGAAGACCGTCTGGCTCACGCACAAGCGGGTGCCGTACTCCTTGTTCAGCCCTTCCAAACGCGAGGCCACGTTGACCCCGTCGCCCATGACGGTGTAGCTCATGCGGTCGGCCGAGCCGATGTTGCCCACCAGCACAGCGTCGCAGTGGATGCCGATACGAACAACCAGAGGCTCCAGGCCTTCCTGCACCCACTGCGCATTACGCGCTTGCACCTGGCGGTGTATGCGCAAGGCGGCCACGCAGGCACGCCAGGCGTGGTCTTCCAGCAGCTGCGGCGCGCCCCAGAAGGCCATCACGGCGTCGCCGATGAACTTGTCGACCGTGCCTTGCTCGCGGCCGATGCTGCGCGTGGCAATGCCGAAGTACTCCGACACCTGACGCAGCAGCGCCTGCGCCGGGTGGCGCTCGGCCAGCGAGGAGAAGCCCTCCAGATCGGTGAACAGAATGGTCAGGAAGCGGCTGCGCCCGCCGGCGGCGAGGCCCTGGCCGCTGTCGATCAACTGCCGCACCAGGTCACGCGGAACGAAGGAGGCGAAGGCGTTGACAGTCACTCCGAGCGTCTGCACCGCCTGGCTGAGCGTGGCGATCTCGCGGACGCGGCTGTTGGCTGGTGCGGCGGATGCGTCGAATTCCAGACGCCGCAGGCCCTGCACCCGTCTGGCCAGCACCTCCAGTGGCCGGGTGATCCAGGGTAGCAGGCGGTAGATCAGCAGGATCTGCAGCAGCAGGGCCCCGAGCAGAAACCCGAGCACCTGCCGCCCTGCGGCGTCGAGATCGCGGCTGAAGTCCGCACGCGGCGCCAGGATCATCACCTGCCAGTTCTTGTCACTGGTGATGGGCACCGGCTGGAACGAGGCCATCATGCGGCGTCCGTCCAGCGGGTCGTCGTAGCTGAAACTGGCTTGGTCGAGGCGGGCGCGCATCAGCCAGGCCGTGGCCGGGCCCTTGTCGGACAAGTCGTCCAGGCTGCGCCGGACGCTGGGGCTGGGCACGGCGTTGGCTGTCGCCTGACCTGTGGGGGCAGTCACGACGCCGGAATGGGCTACGACCAGGCCGTCCTGGTCCACGATCAGTGTGATGGCGTTGGGACTGGCGCGGTGGCGTGCCAGGAACTCGCTCAAGCGTCCCAGCGTCAGGTCAGCGCCGACGGCGCCCACCACCGCTGCACCGCGCACCACGGGCACAGACACGGTGATGCCGGTCTCGCCCGTCGTGGCGAAGACGTAGGGTTCGGAGACCACGGCGCGGCGGGCCGTCGTGGCCTGGCGGTACCAGGGGCGCTGACGCGGGTCGTAGGCGGTGCGGCTCTCCCGTCGCTCGGCCACTTCGCCCATGCCGCCACCGCCGCGCAGGAAGGTGTAGCGGTCCAGGGCGCCATCGCCGGCTTGGTCGATGCGGCGGGTGGCCTGCGTCGCTTGCGGCGGTACACCCTGACCTCCCAGGGTCATTGACGGCTTGACCTTGAGCGCCATGTGATAGCTGCCGCGGTCGGCAAAGCCAGCGAACACGCCCGCCAGATCGTCCTCTGCGGCCAGGCTGGCCAGCAGCACGCCCGCGCCCTTGTCGGTGCGCAGCAGCTCGGGTTCGGCGGCCACGGTCTGCGCCAATTGCGTCAGCATCGCGGTGATGGGCCGCAGCAGGATCTGTGTGGCCTGGTCGGTCTGCGTTTGCGCCCGGGCGATGGACTCCTGCGCGAGGCGCTCGCTGGCCTGGTTGCTGGCCCGCATGGTGAACCACAAGGACAGCGCCGACACCGGCACCACCAGCGCAAGGAACAGCATGAGAAAGGTCGGCCGGATACGAAGCAGGGCGCTGCTGCTAGGGGTGTCTGGGTGGGCGGTGTTCAAGAGAGGTGGCCTGTGAGCTGAAGGTCTGGCGGGCCACGGAAGAGAGAGTGGCACAGCTTTACATGACCATTTAGCGAGGTCTGGGGTGGGCTGGCTATCCAGATTGCGAAAAACTAAGCCCATTTCTTGACGGGTTGGCCTTTGCCGTCCGGTGCAGAACTGAACGGCTCTTGCGCATGTGCATGCAGGCGCGGGCTGTGACTTGTCAGTGACGCGGTCGTTTCACTTTCTAGAATCACCGCAGTTACAAGCCGGTTTCATCCTCCACTGGACAGACTCAAAGGACACGCCCATGCCACTCGTTTCCATGCGCCAACTGCTCGATCACGCCGCCGAAAACGGCTACGGCATCCCGGCCTTCAACGTCAACAACTTGGAGCAGGTGCAGGCGGTGATGGCGGCGGCCGACGAGGTGGGGGCGCCGGTGATCCTGCAGGCCAGCGCCGGGGCGCGCAAGTACGCGGGCGAGCACTTCATCAAGCACCTGATCGCGGCGGCGTCCGAGGCCTGGCCGCACATTCCGCTGGTGATGCACCAGGACCATGGCACCAGCCCCAAGGTGTGCGAAGGTGCCATCGGCCTGGGCTTTGGCTCCGTGATGATGGACGGCTCGCTGATGGAAGACGGCAAGACGCCGGCGAGCTTTGACTACAACGCGGACGTGACGCGCCGCGTGGTGGAGATGGCGCACCGCGTGGGTGTGACGGTGGAGGGCGAGCTGGGCTGCCTGGGCAACCTGGAGACGGGCGAGGCCGGCGAGGAAGACGGCATTGGTGCCGAGGGCAAGCTGGATCACAGCCAGATGCTGACCGACCCCGAGGAAGCCGCCCAGTTCGTCAAGGCCACACAGCTGGACGCGCTGGCCATTGCGATTGGCACCAGCCACGGCGCCTACAAGTTCAGCCGTCCGCCCACGGGCGACATCCTGGCGATCTCGCGCGTCAAGGAGATCCACGCCCGCATCCCCAACACGCACCTGGTGATGCACGGCTCGTCGTCGGTGCCGCAGGCCTTGCTGGACATCATCAACCAGTACGGCGGCAAGATGAAGCAGACCTATGGCGTGCCCATCTCGGAGAT